>CAYUEI010000074.1:0-12359 GCA_964443445.1 uncultured Prolixibacteraceae bacterium
AAGGGATCATCGAAAGAAGAATAATCAGTCTTTGTTTGAGTAAAGGTCTTAGCAATTGAAGCTTTGCCCCTACTCGTCAATAAAGTCATCTTTATCTGATAAAGAATTGATGCTTTCATAGGTGAATAATTTTATAATTATCAGAACTTACATGTCATAGTTAAATAAGTGTTCGTGAAAATTACCAAACATGTAAGTTTTATTCAGAAAAATTAAGCGCATAATGAAATGTAGAGACGCTTTGTAATGCGTCTCTACATACTCAAAACATTAATCATTTAATCAATATCCATTATTTTGGGTTAGTGAAGTCTTTCCTATTTCAGATTCAGGAATAGGGAAATGTTCATGAACCCCTTCTTTGAAACCCATTGATCCTAATACAGCAGGAGCATCTCCCCATCTGATAAGATCCCAGTAACGTTGTCCTTCCATTGCTAATTCAAGACGACGTTCTAATTTAATTGTATTGAAAAGATCATTCCCCGATTTATTTAATGCAGGCAATTTTACCCTTTCTCTTACCATATTGACATATTTCAATGCATTTGCATCATCAGGAGCTGCTTTGCGATTAAGAGCTTCTGCATACATAAGTAAAACATCAGAATACCTTATTACTCTTTCATTGTTATCATAAGTGGCTTCCATAGGTGATTGCCCAGGATCGTTATATCCAATGTAAGGACAACGTTTTTTCTGATACCAGCCTGTCCAACCGTCTTTTTCCTTAGAATCGTAAAAACCATTTCCATTCGCATCATCAGCAGGACCAAGTTTTAATAATTCTTTAAATATCTCAGGACCAAATCCTGTTCCATATTTTCTAACAGCATCACCTGCTGCATCCCATGCATCAATAAGGCTTGAATCAATCATGTCAAAACCCCAACCTGCATTTGTAATTCCTGATAAAGCACTTTCTCTTGGACCGGCTAACTGAACTTCAATATTACCTTCGCCTTCTCTTCCATTGCCCCAGAAATCACCATGTATGTAAGAAGAATAGGGGATTTCAAACACAGATTCAATTCCAAATTCTTCACTTTTCTTGAAGATGCTGTCATATTCTGCAACAAGAGCATATTCAGATGAATTTACTATTGAAGAAAGGACTGCCGCAGCTTCATCATATTTCTTTTGAAATAAATAAACCTTTCCTAGCATTGCCTGGGCTGCACCTTTATTCGCTCTTGTATATTCAGCTCTGTTTTGTGCTGATTTCAAAGGTAATACATCAATAGCTTCTTTTAAATCCTTCTCAATTTGTTCATAGACAACAGTAGCTTCAGTACTGTTGATATTATATTCTGAAGGAGCAAGATTAACTGTATAAAAAGCAATATTGCCGAATGTTTTAACAAGCTCAAAATAGTAATATGCCCTAAGAAATTTTGCTTCTGCCTTATATAGGTTCATTGCAGAACTTTCAAGGGTAATATCGTTTAGCACAATATTCGCCCTGTATATTCCATAATAATTTCTCCTCCAATACTGCAAAACAGCTGGATTTTCGGAAGTTACATCATACTGATAAAAATCCCAATATTCAGGTCTGTCAGAATAGCCTCCTCCAACAGGAACAGCATCACCTGATGCCAGATTCCCTAACATGTAATATGAGCTCCATCCAGAATAATATTTCACCTGAAGAAAATCATAAGCTCCACACAATACTTCGAAAGCCTTTTCATCAGTATCGATCGATTGGCTTGCAAAAGGAACTGATCCGGTAAGTTCAAGCTCCAGCCACTCTTTCTGGCAACCGGAAACAACAACCAGCAGGGAAAGAGCCATTAAAAATTTTATATATAATTTTTTCATCTTAACCATTATTAGAAGTTAACATTTATTCCACCTAAGATTGTTCTTGGTCTTGGATAAACAGCTCTGTCAATACCTGCCCATTGCTGTCCTCTGTATCCCCAATAGTCACCACCAACTTCAGGTTCCATACCTTGATAATTTGTGAATGTTATTAAATTATCAGCTGCAACATATACCCTTATTTTAGAAATGCCAATCTTTGATGTAAGCTTTGAAGGCAGGGTATATCCAAGAGTAATATTTCCAATTCTCAGGAATGAACCATCTTGTAATAAGAAGTCATTAATCCTTGTAAAATTGAAGTTTCTATCTTTAATTGTTGGTCTTGGAAAATTACCAGGTTCTTCAGCCGACATCCATGCTTCAGTAAGATAGAAATCAGGTTTGTTTGTATTTGATAAGTCATTACGAACTGACACAGCAAGAAGTGTTTTATTACCCATCTGTGCATATGCAGCTACGTTAAGATCAAATCCTTTGTACTCGCAATTAAAGTTTAACCCCATTATCCATTTTGGGTAGGGAGATCCTAGATAAGTCTTGTCCTTGTCACTGATAGTTCCATCAGGTCCACCACCAAGGCTATCGGGTAATCCTGCAATATCGAGGTATTTAACGTCTCCAACAATAGCAGATGCCTGCAATTTCTTTCCTTCTGCATTTACATGCTGATCAATTTCCTCCTGAGTCTTGAATATTCCGTCGGTTTTAAATCCATAAAAATACCATGGTTCATATCCAATTTCAAAACGTTTTGAATCACCAAAGGTCCCAATATTTCCCCCTGTAAGATAACTTATACTTTCAGTAATTTCAGTTACTTCACTTCTATTGTTAGAAGCAGTTATTTGAATACGGTATTTAAAATCACCAATTTTATTATTGTGCCCTAATTCGAATTCAAACCCTCTGTTTTCAATAGTACCTGCATTAACAGTCGGAGGATCATTACCTGCAAGAGTAGGAACAGATCCTTCAAAAAGGAAGTCAGATGACTCTTTCACATAGTAATCTGCAGCAAAAGTAAGCTTGTTTTCAAACATGGCAAGGTCGATACCAAAGTCACTTTGTATTGATTTTTCCCATTGATATTCCGGATTTACAAGACGAGTTGGCTCAGTAATTGGAAGAATCTGATCATTACCATCAAGATAGAAATATGATCCCGTTGAACTTGTTGGTAGATAACGCCAGTCCCATCCCAGACTTGATGATACTCCGTTCTTACCCCAGCTGAAACGTGCTTTAAGGAAATTAATAGCTTCAACTTTAAAGAAATCTTCTTTTGAAATAACCCAACCGACAGAAACTGAAGGAAAAACACCAAATTTATTTGCAGGACCGAATTTTGAACTACCATCACGGCGGAAATTGGAAGTAATCATATATTTATCTTTATATGAATAACTTAATCTGCCAAATGTAGAAGCAAGACGTTCCCACGCTCCTAAACCTCCCCATGAAGTATTGTTTAAAGTATCAATATAGTTGCCGTAATCAATCCAGGCATAGTTGTCCGATTCTTTTATCAGCTCTTCTCCATCCCCTCCAAGATATTCATGCTTGTATTCCCTGGCTGATGTTCCCAAAACAGCTCCAATAGTATGATCTCCGAAGGTTTTATTGTACGAGAAGAAGCTTTCCCACTGCCATGTGAAATACATATTCATTGACTGGTATGCCCTACTCCTTACAGAAGCGCTATTCATACTATTTATATAAGTTCGTGGATTCCATCCCCTGTTATAGTTATGAGACATATCAATATCGAAAGTTGTTTTAAACTTAAGACCGTCAAAAAACTCTATTTCCGCATATACTCCACCAAGAAGCTTATTTATAATATCCTGATCGCGATCATTGTATAACTGCTGTACAGGGTTTTGTATTTCGTTTAAAACAAATTGAGAAATACCAAAGTACCCTTTTTCATTTTGAATACCAGGATTTGTATACCACTCATCACCCCATACTTTCTTCATGTTTTTAACATCTCTCTCACTGAATCCAGTTATATCATTGTAATATACGGGAGTAGTTGGGTCAAGAACAACAGCATTGTTAGTTACTGAACCAAATACAGAATTTTGACTAATCCCTTTTTTAATGCTATATGTATAAGACATTCTAGCTCCTACTGTCAACCAATCAGTTGCTTTACTGTCAAGATTAAGTTTTGTAGCATATCGGGTGAACTTACTTCTGTCACCACCTCCAATAATACCATCCTGATCGGTGTAGGAAATTGAAAAATAATATTTCCCCTTGTCGGTACCACCATCAACACTTAATTTATGCTTCTGTGTTGGAGCATTCTCATAAATCTCACCTAACCAGTCTGTATCAACATTTGAATCAGGATAAATCTTAACAGCATCAGCCCATGTTTTAGTAGGATAATCGTTTAAGTAAGCAGTACGGTAAAACTGAAGATATTGTGCAGAATTCATTACTTTAAACCTTGGCACAACACTTTGAACTCCATATGATGATTCATATTCGAAGTTTGTTTTTCCTCCTTTTCCCATCTTGGTAGTAATAAGTACAACACCATTACCCCCTTCAGTACCATAAATTGCTGCAGATGCGGCATCTTTCAGAATTTCAACTGATGCTATATCCTGTGGATCCAGCCAATCAATTCCGTCAGTTCTCATACCATCTATTACATAAATTGGTCTGACTGTGTTATCCGATCCCACACCACGAATTATGATGTTTTGTTCAGCTCCCGGTGCACCTGAAGTTTGTTGCACCAAAACCCCTGCAGTTTTTCCCTGAAGAGCCCCTTCAATTCTCGTAGATCTTGATTGAGCAATCTCTTCAGAATTTATTTTTGCAATAGATCCTGTTACAAGACTCTTCTTTGTTACACCATAACCAACAACAACAATTTCATCTACGCCTTGTATGTCAGTTTGTAATGCAACATCGATCCTGTTACGGCCATCAACTGCAATTTCCTGACTTCTCATTCCCACAAAAGCAAAAACCAATACACATTGATTATCCTTCACAATAAGTGAATAATTTCCATCAATGTCAGTGATCGTACCTGTTGTTGTTCCTTTTACTGAAATACTCACTCCCGGAAGAGAGCTACCGTCTTCAGTCGAAGTTACCTTCCCGGTAACATTGTACTGCTGAGCATAACTAATACCCCATAGCACAACAAACAGTAGTAAAAGCAAACATTTTCTTTTCATAAACTTTTTTTTTGATCTCAATTAGATAGTAAATGTTATTTATTATATTGTATTCAAATCTGTTTCCCTAACATTTTCACTGCTTGAGACATTGTTCATTAAACTTTTTAGATTATTAGTGAAAAATATTATACAAATTACGGAATTATGCTATTCAAATTCAAATAATTATTACCCACAAAAACACATCAGTATTATTTTTTAAACTCATCAATAATACATCAAATAAATATTAAATATTTGAATATTTGATGTTTGATTAAACTATTATATATCACATCATAACTTAATACACCCCTACATGTACTTTTGTAATAGTAAAAGTTTATAAATAGTAGAAAAGATTAAAATTTGACTTAAATGTGGATTTAGAAATTCTTAAACTAAAAAAATAATCGAACTAAAAAATAAAACAATATCAAGAGTGATTAGCTATATTATTTGCTGATTACCTATATATTACGCATTGTAATATAAATAATTTATATCGACAGTATATAATCTGTAAGATTTTGATCCCGGTTAAGTTTAAACTTTCTTCTTAGCCTGTATCTGCTAATCTCAACACCTCTGGTTGTAATATTCATAAGCGTAGCAATTTCCTTGCTGGAAATATTCATTCTTAAATAAGCTGAAAGCTTTAATTCTTTTGGTGATATATCAGGATGTAATTCTTTAATCCTTTTAAGAAAGTCTTCGTGTACTTGTTCAAAATTAGTTTCAAAAATAGACCAGGATTCATCATTACTGGTTTCCTTATCTATCTTTCTTACTATCATGTTTATTCTGTTCTTCACCAGATCCTCTTTCAAGTCGGACTGGATCTTTAATAAATCTATTTTTATCTTATTAAGTTGCTTGTTTTTCTGAACAAGGTTTATTGCAGTATTTGCCAATTCTTTATCTTTATGAATCATATCCGCCCTAAGCTTTTCATTTCTTAACCTGATAATCTCTTTCTCAGCCACGATAGCATCATTTTTAAGCTTCTCTTCTTTCTCCAGATATCTCTTCTTCTGAAGCTCCTTTTCTTTAAGTCTTGACTTTTCTATTTTCCTTAAAAATAAACCAACTAAAAACCAGGTAAGTATAATTATCAAAGCCATATACAACATAATGGCAGGTATTGATTTATACCAAGGGGGCAAAATTGTAAAATTAAAGGGCTCCGGTGAAGATTCAACACCATATTTATTTTGAGTCTTTACCCTGAAAGTATAATCTCCATCAGGCAGATTTGTGTATTCTTTGGCAGATTCTGTTTGCCATTCAGACCATTCCTGATCAAACCCATCCATTTTATATGAAAACCTCGTTTCATTATTCCCCTCAAAAAATAAACCCGAATATGTTAATCTAAGTGAATTATCCTTATATTTTATTTGGGGTGTCACCTCTTCTGAATTTTCAGTATTACTAACTCTTAAGCCGGAATATATAAATTCATTCTTACCAAGAATCGAAACACTATTTATTATTGCGTTATAACCCCTCCTGTAATCTATTACCATCTTGGGATTATAATGGGCAAAACCTTTCTCAAGTGCTATTAAAACATTCTCATCATCTATAGCATTAAAATGAAAGAAACTTCCAATAAATTTGCCTTTAAGCTTATATAATGGATAAGAAACATTTGAATAAGTTCCATCTTCCTGGAACCTTAATACTCCTCCTTCATTATTCGTACATATATACCAGATATTTTTCTTATTATCTTCCTGAATATACATAACAGGTTTATTTTCAAAAAGACTGTTATAATGCACTGATCTTGCGAAAACATTGCTTCTGAAATCAAATTGATAAATACCTTCAGGAGAAGTTATTATAACATCTCCATTATTCATTAGTTTTATCTTATTGAGGTAATCAGAAGGTAATCCATCAGTTCTTCCGAATTTTCTAATAAACTGAACACTATCGAATGAAGGCGTCAACCTATACAGAGATACACCATTGAAAGCATGGCTAACCCAAATATACCTGTCTTTTAAGCATGCAACCTCCTGACATGAATAATTGATCCCTCTGATATTTTTCAAATGCTTCATTGACCCGCCTTCAAATTTGCAAAGTTCCAAACCATTGTATGTCCCTTCAATATAATATTCAGGTTTATCAGGAATGGAAAAGTATGCCCAACAACCTGGTACTTCATTTATATTCTCAGCGTTTATCCCCCTTACTATATAGCTACCGTTGTTATGCCCGCAAAAAAGCAATCCGTTAATTACCTGAAGGCTCCAAACTTGTCCGGAAGTGTTTTCTACCATCTTAAAATCGGAAGAATTAAGAAAAGGATCTTTGAATCTTTCAAGTCTGCAATAAAATAATCCCTGATTAGTGCCAATATATAAAAGATCGTTATAAACAATCGATGTGTATCCTGTTCCAAATCCATAGTAATCCTGCAATAATGTAACGGGAGAATTTATTTCAACATAATCAATACCATTATCTAGTCCTAACCATAAGTTGCCGTCTATATCCAGACCCATACTCAAAACGGTATTGTTTTGTAATCCTTTCTCCCTGTTTATAATTTGCTTTACCTTTCCGTTTTTATCACATACTATAAGCCCGTTTTGAATAGTACCAAAGGCTAAATGCATTTCGTCGACTTCTACACTGGAATAAATCTGGTGTCTTTTACAAAGTTCATTTACTTCACTATTCCATGGCTTAAGATTAACTCCGTCATAATGATAAAGTCCGTCTTTTGCTGTTCCTATTAAAATTTCATCATTATTCAAGGGAAGTATTGACCACACTTCATTCCGTATAAAGAATTCACCGGATGGAATTTTCTTAAGAAACCCATTTTTAAATTCCATTAAGCCATTATCTCTGTCAAGAATATAAAGAGTTCCATTGACAAAGTATGAATAATGAAATATACTTCTTGGTTCAACTACTTCAATTTTGCCATCTTTATAAAAATACAATCCTTCAAAAGCCTGAAAAACTATTCCCCATGGCCCTTCATAAATCTTCCATACATCCCCAAATTTTTTGTTTTTTTCAGGAACAAGATTCATAATAGAATTGTAAATAAGCTTCCCTTCTCTGTCATTAGAATAATAACCAATTTCATTATAAGCACCGGCAAATAAGATCTGTTGCGATTCAGAAAAATGAAGGGATCTTATATTAGAACCATTAGGAACAGGAAATAATCCCCAGAAACTACCGTCATATCTTAAAAGTCCATTATTATTCCCAAAGTACATAACTCCATTACTCCCCTGTTCTACTGCCCAGTTCTGAGTACCGGCATTATATGCCGAACGCTTAAAGTTCTGAATAGTAGGAACTCCGATTTCTTTTACTACCGGGAATGCAATGTTTGTTGTTGCTCCAAAAAAAATCAGAAGTATAATCCGGATTATGTTATTATTTTTAAACATCTGTTTCTAAGCCTAAAGTATTAAAGTCAAAAGTTAAGTACTTTTTGCTATAAAAAATAAATTTAAATCATTCTATTTAATTGTTTTTATAAGAACATCAGCTTTGCTTAAGCCTTCTGATTTTGCAATTAGTTTAATTTCACCCTCTTCTTTTCCGTTTGACCTTATTATCACCAGAGCGTTACCACTAAAAACTTTTTTCTCTTTTGTAGAAAATGAGGTAAGATCAGTTGGATCACCATTATCAGTTGCTACAATTTCACCGGGACCTTCTATGCTGAATTCTATTTTATTATCGGAATCAGGAACCACTATACCATCTTTATCAGCTACCTGAACTGTTATGAATGACAAGTCTTTACCGTCAGCTTCAATAACACTTCTATCGGCAGTTATCTTTAGTATAGCAGGGTTACCTGTTGTCCTTACAATTTCTTCTGCCCACTTTTCACCATTTTTATAAGATACTGCCCTTAATTCTCCTTTCTCAAATTTTAAACTATCCCACCTGAGCCTGTATTCATATTTTCCTTTCCCTTTTTTCCCTAAAGACTTGCCATTTAAAAATAACTCAACCTCATCACCTGATGTAAATACATGAACAGGAGTTATTTCTCCTACTCTTTCCGTCCAGTTCCAATGTGGTAATATATGTACCATTGGGTAATCAGGCCTCCAGTGTGATTGATATAAATAGAACCTGTCTTTTTTAAACCCCGCAAGATCTATAACTCCGCAATAAGAACTTCTGGCTTCATAATAAGGGGTTGGCTCTCCAATATGATCCCACCCTGTCCAGACAAACTCACCTGCAACAAACGGATGTTGATCGATCGTCCTGAAAACCTTATCTGCAGAAGATCCAAAATCTACAGCATGCAATTCATAAGATGAAACATGACATAACTTTGAATTGCCACCTCTCCCGTCTCTGACCGGAGCACTTTCTTCTGCTGATACAGGAAAAAAGTACTTACCCCTGCTGCTAAAAGCTGATGCTGTTTCAGTACTTAAAATCATCTTGTCAGGAAATTTCTGATGAAAAGCATCGTACATTGGTGCAGTCCTGATTCTATCAGTTCCTTCAAATTCAGGCGATTGTCTTATTCCTTCTCCCTGATAATTCAATCCTATTAAGTCAGAAACTTCAGGAAGTTTCATGTCCGGCTTAGCATAATTCATGGCAAGTATTGTAGGTCTAGTTGGATCTTCTTCCTTTACAAAATTATATAATTGACTAGCTACAGCTGCCCCGTCTTCTGCGGTATATTGTTCACCTACTTCATTGCCGAAGCTCCATATAATAACTGAAGGACAATTTCTGTCCCTCCTGATAAATGCTCTTGTGTCAGGTTCCGACCATTCATTAAATATCAAATGAAAATCATGTGCAGTTTTTTTACGTTCCCATGAGTCAAAAACCTCATCTATAACAAGAAATCCCATCCTGTCAGTTAGTTCAATCAACTCAGGAGCAGGTGGATTATGAGACATACGGATTGCATTACAACCCATTTCCCTCAATATTTCAAGTTGACGCTCTGCCGCCCTGTAATTAAATGCAGCACCCAGCGAACCTAGATCATGATGCTGGTTCACACCTTTAATCTTAACATTCTCTCCGTTTATTATCAATCCTTTATCTGGATTATATTCGACTGATCTTATTCCAAATCTTGTTTCATATATATCTTTAACTTCACCACCATAAACTACCCGGGTTTCTGCCAAATACAGATTAGGCGACTGAGTAGGCAGAGGACCCCATAATTCAGGTCCCTTTATAATCAGAGTCCCTTTGACCTTGGAATTTCCATTAGCAGGAATCAAGGTTTTTATCCTTTTAAATCTTCCTGCCACCTTTCCTTTTTTCAAGCCCTCAGGATCTAATTCATAAATGTCTGTTAATACTTCAACGTCAGTATCATCGTTTGAATTATTATCAATATTTACTTCCATATTTATTTTTGCTGAAGCTGAAGAAACATTTGAAGTCGTTATATAAGTTCCCCATTGAGATATGTGTACTTTATTAGTTTTTGTAAGCCAGACATTTCTGTATATTCCTCCTCCCGGATACCAGCGGGCAGAGTTGTTAGGATTATCAAGCCTTATTGAAAGCTGATTTTCTTCACCGAAATTTAAATAGGGAGTAAGGTCAAGTCTCCATGAATTATAGCCATATGGCCATCCTCCAACTAGTTTACCATTGAGCCAAACCATTGCATATGACATTGCTCCATCAACATCAAGGAAAATTAACCTGCTTGAATCTATTGGATCTAAAACAAATTTTTTGCGATACCATGCTATTCCATTAACAGGCAGACGTCCCATTCCACCTCCTACTTCAGAATTCCATCCTCCCTGAAAAGGTCCTTTTATTGCCCAGTCATGGGGTAAACTTATATTTTCCCATCCCGAATCGTCGAAATCAGATTGTACAAAAGGAAAATCACTCCCCGGATTACCCTCAGGCCTTTGATAATGCTTAGTTTTATCTTTGATGAAATCATTTGCACAAGGAAGTATCCATGGTTTTAATACTTCCTGAGTTGCTTCTACTTTCTCAGCTTCTTCAGGTTTTGCATCAGCTTCTTTTATCAGATTGCTTTTTTCTTCCTTTGGACGAACATCATATACAAGGTTGTCTGCTTGTCCGGATGATTCATATTTGAAAAATTTCCATCCTTCATTAAAGGAAAGCCGTTCTCTCGTTTTATTATTGCTCCCTAAAACTGCTGAGCAAGGTATAAGTAATAAAATTATTGCAGATAAAATTTTAAATACAACAAATTTTTTTGTCACTCCGGAAAAATTACTAAATCTCATAATTCTTTTATATATCACTTATTTTTGCTGACATTCTTTTAGATGAATACCGCAAATCAAAATAGTAATTTTTTTTATCAGCAACAAAAAAACCTTATAAAAGCTTATTACCCATTTATTTTCTGATGATAACTTTCTTTGTAATGCTCTTATTAATTGTTTTTAAATGAAAATAATATAAACCTTCCGGAAATTGTGAAGTCCCGATATTTAGAGTTCCATTCGGATTTATCCCGGCCGATTTTGCCATATCCCATACTTTAGACCCTCTTAAATCCCAAAGGCTACAGCTGAAATCAATATTATCTGTTGTTGTAAAACTCACTTCAATTTGCGAATTATCTGAATTTCTTATCCTTAAATTAAAATCATCATCCACTAAATTCCCGGAAAGACTACTGCTTAGAAATTCAGTCTCAAAACAACCAAGATCCGGTTTTGAACCTATAAAAGTTAAGCCAAGATCTATTCCCGAATTTATCAGATCGCTGCCTTCTGCAAGATGAACAAAAGATATATCAGGCAGGCTTCCGTCAGCTTTTCTTGGTCCGCTAACTCCTGTAGTATCAAAACTTATAAAATCTTCTGCTGTTACAGTAAATTTACTTTCCCAACTATTGGATTCCTGAATTACAAATGAACCAAAACTCTTTTTACCATCTGCCAATACACAATTTTTAACTTCAGCTTTCTGTCCCGAAGACAATATACCCGGAATACTAAAATCGTTTCCTTCATTGAACAACCCGGTACAATTGAAAACCTGCATCGATCCCATATTGTTATTTTGATCAAAACCCTTGGCTTTATTATAAAATGCAAGACTATTTCTAATTATAAAATTGTGCTTAAGCATTTTATCATCACTCCCTCCCATCTTAAAACCATTACCATTTGCTTTAGCTCCGGGATCTGTTCCATCTTCAAGATATCCATTACCCCAGGTCCAGCAATTTTCAACAATAGTAGTCATATTTTCAGCTCCCCTTAAATATCCGTCCCATCCATCATCAACATTTGCCCATGCCCTGCATCCATAAAAATAATTGTTGGTCCCTACATCAAGTTTACATGCAAAACCATC
>CAYUEI010000075.1:0-3259 GCA_964443445.1 uncultured Prolixibacteraceae bacterium
TTTCTATGAAAATATTTCTGAAATGATGCAAAGATCCATAGATTGTATTGTCTTTTTTATATCCAAAATTAAAAACATTTTCAAGGCCATGATGATTGACATAAATGTTTTTTACAGATCTTAAAAAGAAAAGGGTATCTGTTCCGTTGAAGGTTCTGTATACAAATTTGTCAAGTGCAGAAAATTCTTTTTCAGAACCATTTACAATGAATTCATATGGGAAATATCCCATCTCCTTCATCAGCAAATCCGCACTTTTAATAATTGATTTTCTTACTCCCCACGCTATTGTTGAAACAAGAAATCCCGATATTTCAATGTCTTCTTTTTTATCAAATTGATGGGGTATGGAAATAGGATCATTTTCTATAAATGAATGGGAATTATATTCAAGATATTTTTCTTCAAGAAATGCTCTTAATTCTTTGTCTGCCGCCGAAATCATTTGCTATTCTTCTGAAATTATCATTCCATCTTTAATTTCAAAAATCTTATCACTCATCCTGGCAAAATTGTGATCATGAGTAACAATTATCAGAGTTTGTCCAAATTTATCGCGCAGCGAAAAGAATAAATCGTGTAATTCATTTTGATTTTTACTGTCGAGATTTCCGGTTGGTTCATCAGCAAAAATTACTGAAGGATTATTTATCATTGCCCGAGCAACAGCAACTCTTTGTTTTTCACCTCCTGAAAGCTCTGTCGGTTTATGATGAAGCCTGTCTCCAAGCCCCAGAAAGGAAAGTAATTCGTTTGCTCTTTTTTCTGCCTTTTTCTTGCTCGTATTTGCTATGAAAGCCGGTAGACATACATTCTCAATTGCAGTAAATTCAGGTAAAAGATGATGAAACTGAAATACAAACCCGATATGCTTGTTCCTGAAAGCCGCTAACTCCTTTTCTTTAAGCCTTGTCGGATCTATACCATTTATCGACAATATTCCGCTATCCGGATTGCTGAGTGTGCCAAGTATCTGAAGAAGGGTTGTTTTCCCCGCGCCACTTGCCCCTACTATTGATACAACCTTCCCTTTTTCAATTTTAAGCGAAACCCCTTTTAATACCTGAAGGTTGCCAAACGATTTTGTAATATTCTCAGCTATAATCAAAATATCTTATTTAAAGTGTGTTATTGTGAATTACCCTTTCTTTTCATTTAAAGGATCTGTATCATTGATTATTTCAGTTATGTCTTTCTCAATTTTTTTCCCGGGCTCCATTATATCCTTCTTGATACCATCTGTTGATTCTTCAAATTCACGTTTTATTTCCCGGGTTGCTTTATTAAATTCTTTTGTAACCTTACCCAGCGTCCTTGCTATTTCAGGAAGCGACTTTGCCCCGAATAGAAGTAAAATTGCAAAAAGTATTACAAGTATCTCTGATCCACTCATTGAAAAGCTTATATGTTTCTTTTTCTGATGCACAAATTTACAGGAATTACTCGAATATATGCAACCCAAATATATTAATGTTTATTTTCAGCTATAAGTCAGGATTTAAAACATTGTCCTCAAAATTGAAAATCGCCCATAAAAAAGTTTACTACTTTTGACTTCTCCTATTCTTAAATTTACTTATTATGAAACAAACATGTTTTTTTAAAATGAAAAAATTGAAAGTTTTCTTAATCATTCTTTTAACTTCTGTTTTTATTAATGTTTCTGCTCAGGATTACCACGTCAGAATTGCTTTTATTGGAAACAGTATAACAATAGGAGCCGGATTACCTAATGCCGCAACTCAATGCTACCCTTCTGTTGTCGACCGTATGCTTAAAGAAGTTTATGGAGATACTTGTATCGTTAATAACTACGCTGTTTCAGGAAGGACTTTACTTAGAAAAGGCGATTTTCCTATATGGAATGAACCTCAGTTTCCTATGATGTGGAAGTTTGCTCCCGATATTGTTTATGTACTAATGGGCACAAACGACAGCAAACCATACAACTGGGATCCTTATGGCAATGAGTTTTATGACGATTATATTGCTCTGATGAACCATTTCAAACAAAGAAATCCCAGAGTTAAATTTATTATCAGCTTTCCTCCCCCTGCTTATAAGGTTGTCTTCGATATAAGGGATTCTGTAATTTTAAACAGCGTAATTCCAATCGTTGATTCATTAAGCAAACAGTTTGATATTCCTGTTGTAGATTTTTACCACCCATTGGTCGACAGTGTAAGTTTATTCCCTGACTTTATCCATCCCGGGATAGAAGGATCTATTCTTATGGGGAAAATGGTTTTTGATAAATTTATTGAAACTGATATCATACATCAGGTTGAAACAGGTTTTACTTTCGTCACTAACGTTAAGTCTGATAAAAAGGTTGTTGCTCCCGGCGGAGAAGCTACTATCTCCTGGACCAGCATAAATGCTGATTCAGTTTTGGTAAATGGTATAAAATACGATGTTAACGGAAGTATGATAGTCAATCCCTTTGATACTACTAAATATGCCGTTTATGCCTATGGTAAAAAAAGTATGGATTCAATGATTTATACCCAAAATGTTTATATACCGGAACTTGAAAAAATCGTAATGAATCCTAAAACTAAAACAATCAATCAAAATGACAGTTTATTGATTTCTTTAAAATTATATGATCAGGAAAATAAGATTATGGATCCCAATTTATTCAACATTGATTGGAATATTAAAGAGGGTGGTGGTTCCTTAGTTGAAAAGAAAAATGAATCTGTAATATTCGTTGGTTCCGTTGCTGGAAAATCTAATATAACTGCAACAGCAGGCAATATTTCTGCTGAGGCAAGAGTTACTATTAATGAAAAAGTTAGTGTTGATGAGCAGGGCATGCTTTATAATGTTAAAGTTTACCCTAACCCGGTAAACGATAAGGTTAATTTTGAAGCAGATACCAAAGAGAACAAATTAACTGCCCGTTTATTCAATCTGAATGGTGAACTATGCCTTTTCAGAGAATTCATTAACAAAGGAAATTCTGTCCAATATGAGATAAATACTGAAACGTTGAAACCGGGTGTTTATCTGTTTGAGGTTTCAGATTCCAAAAAGTTGTATTCAGGTAAAATAATTAAAGAATAGGATACTTTATTTTTGAATGAAAGAGAATAATACTGATTCGAATAAATTAAAACTGGGAATCTTTTATTTTGATCCACTCGATATTCGCTTCTTTATACCTAAAGAAAGTAAGTGGTTTAAATATTTTGTGAATTTAGCAAGCCCATTCTCCTGGATTACTATTCAGGGTATTATTCTCTTTTCTGTTCTT
>CAYUEI010000075.1:3359-12345 GCA_964443445.1 uncultured Prolixibacteraceae bacterium
CAGATCACTCATTTTCTTTGTGGTTTCTTCCCCCGGATTCCATACTACTGTGACTGAACTCCCTCCTTTTGAAACGTTAATTACCCTCATAAATTCAGGGTCAATCAACTGACATTTGTTATCTGTATTTATATATCTGCGGTTTTCTTCTTTTTTAATTTGAAGCAATTCTTCTTCCTGGGTATATATTTCATTACCAAAACCTTGATAATATTGTTTTTTCTGAAGACCTGAAATATAAATGTTTTCTATTCCTGATATATTGAAATATGAATGAAGCGCGGATGTATACTCAAACGGCACATTGCCTGTATTGTTAACTGTAAGTTTCACCTCAAGCTCTTTTCCAATCAGAAAGCTCATTTCTGCTTTGAAATCAAACGGCCAGTATTGCTTCGTCTCTTCCGATGATTCGAGTTGCAACCTTACTGATGTTTCTCCGTTATCTGTTGATGCTGTTTCAATTATATCCCAGTTTAAAAGTCGTGCAAAACCATGCTGGGGTTTATCCGGATCTTCCTTATTAGGACCAAACCATGGAAAACATACCGGTATTCCTCCTCTGATTGGTTTCCCATATTCAAAATCACTTGCCGGACTCATCCATAAAACATCAAAGTTGCCCTGTGGAGTATAATTAGTCATGTGAGCGCCATAAAGACATATTTCAGCATCAGCCCATTTATTGAATACCGAAATATAAACAAGGTCTCCTTCACCAACATAAAACCCTAATTCTCCTTCTATACTGAACTTTTCTTCAAGTAATTCTATATCTATCATAAGTTGTAATTTTAAGAAGGCTAATTTAGTTTATTTTGATTTCTTATTCCAAATAAATAATCAACCTTTAAAGTGTAAAATCAAGCTTAATACTTATCGTAGATTGTTTTAGTTATCGTTTCTTTACCCGATTGATCAGGCGCTTTATGTTCTATGATTAAGCTTTTACCATCTTTATCAAGCTTCCATGATTCTGTTATTTTTATCTTTCCCCACTGATGTTCTGTATTTGTTACTAATTCAAGTGTTTTGTTTTTTCCATCCCAGGAAGCTTTCATCTTTGATGTAACATTTAGATTATGAATACTTGTTTCTTTTCCATCAAGATGAATGTCCTCATATGTAATAAGGTCTTCCCCATACTCTGAAAAAGTATATTTTTTAACAAACAGCATTTCATTGTCTCTGTCCACAACCAAAAGAAATGGAGAATTAGATCTTATATCGTTTTTCTCTTTATTTAAAATCCAGGTACCTGAAAAATCTACTTCGGTGAATTTATCTTCCAACGGCAGCACCGGTAATTTGCATGCTTTCCTGTATGTATTAGCCAGCCTGATAAAAGCACTGTCTTCCAAACTAAGAACCCTGGCATCATTTTTTATCATGTCTAAGTGCTCATCTGTTACGTCTTTTGCCATATCTGCCCATATCATCCATGAAGTCCACAATGGTTGTTTATCAAGAATCCCGGGAAGTGGGGGATGACCAACTTCTCCTAAAAGAACAGGTCTCCCTTTTGATAATGAAACCAGGCTATCGTAAAATTGCTGTTGGAAATCACTGCCATAAACATCCATAGAAAGAATATCCAGATATTTATCTCCTGGATAATAATTAGAGAAGTTTCTTTTTGGCCCAAATGGACGGTCTACATTCCAAACCCAAATCAGGTTATTTAGTTTATGATGATTTACCAGCCGGTCATATAGCTGAATATAAATATCTTTAGTACTGTATTTTCCAACCCGTTCACCCCACCAAAACCAGTTTCCGTTCATTTCATGATATGGCCTCCACATGACAGGCACTTTGGCTTCCTGAAGCTGTTTTAAATAAAAGGCAATAGTATCAACCTGCTTTGCCCAATTGTTGTAAATTTCCGTACCCGGAGTAAGTAAATCTTTATATTGTTCTTCCGTTAGCTTTCCCTGAACACTGTTAAGCCTTTCTGTTTTTTCATTATCGGGAGAACGGAATACCACCGGCTCATCAGCTGTAGGAGGAACTGCATGCCAGCAGAGATGAATTATAGAGCCTTTCTGATGTTGCCTGATTGCTTCTTTAACTATTTCAGGACGGGAAGTGTAGGCATCCTTATCTCCATCTTTGGCAAACCCGAAATCAGAGCCCCATATAACAGGGGTCTTACCGTAAAAATCCCTTGCAGTTCTGGTATTTCTGTCTTTGGAGTTTGGATAATTATGCTGTCCTGTTAAAGTGTATTTCCCTGAAATGTTATAATACAATTCCAGTAGCGCTTTTGCTTCTGCTGACATTTTTTGATTTGAAGGTTCCAAACCCTTTACAGTAAAAACGGTAAGAAATAAAACAAGTAAGGAGATAATTCTTTTGCCCGACTTCTTTTGTGTTTCCATATATCTTCAATTAATGATTATATCAAAAATACGAAATTAGTAATGTTCCGGAATAGTCAATCGAAATAAAAACAAAGCTGACTGAACTATACCTTAACCGTACCACATTACCATCAAACACCATAAGAAAACTTTCTTATGGTGTTTGATGGTAATGTGGTACGGTTAAGGTAGGTAAGAAGTTGCTTTTATCTATGATTTAGAATTATACCCAATCTTCTCTTAAAACTTCACCTTTGATGCTGACAATGACTGCTTTAACTGGGACATTTCTGTAGGCCATTTGCCTTGCTTCTTTCACAATGCCGAGCAATCCCCCACAGCATGGTACTTCCATCATCAGAACTGTAATTGTATTTACTTTTGCATCGTCAATTAAGGATGCAATTTTATTTATGTATATTTCTGTTCCCCGGTCAAGTTTTGGGCAAGCTATTACCAGGGTCTTGCCCTTAAGCCATTGAGAGTGAAAGTTGCCTAATGAAAAGGCTGAACAGTCGGCCGCTAAAAGCAAATCAGACTTGACAAAATTTTGGGCAGCGGGATTTATCAAATGAAGTTGTATAGGCCAATGCGAAAGATATGATTTCTGTCCGGTATTATTATCCTGTAATTTGATATTGTCAGGCAAGTCAAACACAACTGCCCTTGAACCCGGACAACCTCCTGTTTTACTTGCTGCTGCTGATTCCGGCTTTTTGTCATTTACTTCATCCATGACATCATCAAAACTAAAGTTGAGGTTGTTTCTGTTTGATTTGAGATATTCAAAGCCCTCACTTAAAAAGGCAGTCTCGTCGTGTTCCTTCAGATGTTTCAAATGTGCAACAACTGTATTCTTGCCCTTAGAGACCATTTCTTTAATAACTTCTGTTTCATTGTAGGGCTGTGCTTCCCTTTTTTCAATTTTAATTGCTCCTTCGGGGCAATGTCCTAAACAAGCACCCAGACCATCGCACATTAACTCACTGATTAATCTTGCCTTTCCATCAATTATCTGAAGTGCACCTTCATGACAGTTTGGAACGCAAAGGCCGCAACCATTACACAAGTCTTCATCAATTTTTACTATTTCCCTGATCATCTTATTTATTTGTTTGCAAATCTATTGGCAGAGTCTTATATAAATTTTCACAATTGTTACATTTGAAACAAAAACGATATACAAAAGTTTTAAGCTGAGGCTTACAATGAATAATTATTATTTTTGACTTTAATATGAAATTAGTATTTGCAACAAATAACGAGCATAAGATTAATGAGATAAGAGAAATGCTCAGTGATAAATTTATTCTGGTAAGTCTAGATCAGATAGGATGTAACGATGATATCCCTGAAACTTCTGATACAATTGAAGGAAACGCTTCGCAGAAAGCAAATTACATATATTTAAAATATGGATTAAACTGTTTTGCAGATGATACGGGTCTTGAGGTAGAAGCACTGGATATGGCCCCCGGAATTTATTCTGCAAGATATGCAGGTCCGCAAAGAAATTCGGAGGATAATATCGATAAGCTTCTCAGTGAATTAGATAAAATAAAAAACAGGAAAGCGCGTTTTAGAACTGTTATATCTTTGATAATAGACGGAAAAGAAACTTTATTTGAAGGGATAGTAAACGGAAATATAATTGAAGAAAGAAAGGGGAAGAAAGGATTTGGCTATGATCCGGTTTTTCAGCCTGAAGGTTACAACCTTTCTTTTGCAGAAATGGATTTGAAAGAAAAAAACAAAATAAGTCACAGAGGACGGGCAATTGCTAAATTGACAAATTTTTTAACTAATCTGGAAGATTGATGAAACGGATATTTCAGCTTTTATTTTTCATATTTCTGACAACAAATCTATGGTCTCAGCGGGTTCCGGGAAGTTGGAGCATGCACCTTTCAATATCCTCAGTTAAGGACGTGGCAGAAGGAGATAATAAGATTTATTTTTTAAGCGATGCCGGGATTTTTTCTTTTAACAAATCAGATAACAGTATTGAAGTTTATAATAAGCTTAATGGTCTTAACGATTCTGAATTTCAGGGCATATCATATAACAAATCAATGAATTGTCTTGTAGTAACATATAAGAATTCTAATATAGATATCATTTTAAGTAACGGAAAGGTTTTCCCGATTTCTGATATAAAAAGGAAAAACATTTCAGGTGACAAACAAATTTATAATGCCGTAAACAAAGAACATTTATGTTATCTCGCCTGCGGATTTGGGATTGTGGTAATTGATTTGCAAAAGCTGGAGATTAAGGACACATATATTATTGGAGAAAATGGCAATTATCAGCCGGTTTTTGATGTTTCCTTTGATGAAAGCAATATTTATGCGGGTACTGAGAAGTCTATTAAATATGCACCCTTAAACTCTCCCAATCTTCTTGATTATTCAAATTGGAATGATGTTGAAAATATTTTTCTGCAAGAGACGAGCTATAATATTCTTGAGTATGGGTGGAACAGATTATGGGCTGTGCATCAGATTGAAGGCTGGCATGGTGGAACAACATTTAGTCGTCATACCCCCGAGATATGGTATCCTGAATATACTGAAGTAGCAATTATTCATGATATGACTATTTCCGGCGATAAAGTTGTATACTGTTCTGAAAATTCAATTGTTATCTTCAATCAGGCCAAAGAAAAGGTATTTGAAATTAGAACATATAATAATGTAAGCAATCCCGATGTCCCGATATTTCCTGTTTCAGCAATTATGGATAATGAAGGAGCAATATGGATTGCTGATATTAATTACGGGGCAATAAGATACAAAGACGGGGTTTTTACAAATCTTTCGCCTGATGGTCCTAAGTCAAATATGGTTTTTTCTCTTGCTTATGAAAATGATATTCTCTGGTCATGTGCCGGAGGGCGATCTTCCTCATGGGATAATATCTGGCAAAGTTTTCAGATTAATACATATTCCGGAGGCAACTGGGAAACAATAGACAATAAGTCATATTCAATCGATAAAAGATCAGTTGATGTAATTCAAATGAAATCTTTTCCGGGTGAACCCAATCATTTCTTTGTTGCTACCTACGGAGGTGGAAAAGGTATTATAGAATTTAAAGATGGCAAGGTAGTTAATGAATATGATGAGAGTAATTCTAGTTTGAAATCAAGTATCCCATCTGATTTGAATTACATAAGGATAGGAGGTATTGATTTTGATTCTCAGAATAATTTATGGATTTCTAATTCTCAGGTAGAAAAGAATCTGCATGTATTGAAATCAGATGGAACATGGAAAAGTTTTACTCTTCCTGAAATCTCAAATAAATATTGTGCCGGACAGGTTCTGGTTGACAGTTATGATAATATCTGGGTAGTAATTCCCAAAAATGATACATATGGTCTCTATGTCATGAGTAATGATGGTTCTCAAAAGCATCACCTTAATGTAAGGAGTTTCTTCACAAATGGGGATAAAGATCAGATTACAAACATGAATAATGTTTATTGCATTACAGAAGATAATGAAGGTGAAATATGGGTCGGTACTTCAAATGGAATTTGTGTTTACGAAGATCCTTCAGAGGTGTTTACTGATTCTGAATTAGAACCTTACTATGGTGATCAGCCGGGTGTAAACCTTAACGACGGTATTTACCACCCTTTACTGAGTACAAGCACCGTAACTGCAATTGCAATAGATGGAGGAAACCGGAAATGGTGCGGGACACTTAGCGATGGGCTTTTTTTAATGTCGGCTGATGGGGAAGAGGAAATTGAACATTTTACGACTGAAAATTCAAATCTCATTTCAAATATAATTACCAGTCTGGCTTATGATGGCAAGAATGGAATTTTATGGGTAGGAACACAACAGGGACTTGTTTCATATCAGACTGATTCAAAGGATGCTTTTGATAAATTTACTGATGTTTATGCTTATCCCAATCCGGTCAGAGAAGGTTATGAAGGAGATATTTATATTACCGGATTAACGAACGATTCAAATGTGAAGATAACTACTGTCAGCGGAAGGCTGGTTTATGAAACTACTTCTTTTGGAGGGCAGGCGGTATGGAATGGTAAAGATCTGGCAGGGAATAAGGTACATACAGGTGTTTACCTTGCTTTTTGTGCTTCAGCTGATGGTTCAAAATCAGCAGTTACAAAGATTCTATTTATCCGGTAAGTGAAATGATTTCCAAGACAAGAGCAATAATTCTTCATGTCGTAAAATACTCTGAAACAAGCATTATACTTACCTTATATACTGAAGAATCCGGAAGACAGGCTTTTATGCTTAATGGCGTCAGGAGTTCAAAATCAAAACAAAAGTCTGTTGCATTTCAGCCTCTTTATCTACTTGAGATTGACTCATATCAAAAGTCAAACCGTGAGATTCAGCGATTAAAGGAATACAGGGTATTTCCGGTTTATAATTCAATTCCTTTTGACATTGTAAAGAGTAGCATAACTATGTACCTCGCTGAATTAATGTTTAAGGTTATTTCTAATGAAGAAGCTGATTCAGGGCTTTTTGAATTCATTAATGATTCCCTGATTTGTTTTGATCAAATGGAGAAAGGATATTCAAATTTCCACCTTTGGTTTGCAGTTAATCTGATGCAGTACCTTGGTATTCAACCCGAGAATAACTTCAACAATCTTAATCAGTGGTTTGATTTAAGAAACGGCCGTTTTGTTTCAGTTCGCCCTTTAATTTCTGATACACCTGACATTGAAGAGTCTTATCACTTATCACTATTAATAGGTTTAAAGTTTAATCAGCTTGAAGAGTTTTCAGTAAGCGGAACACAAAGATACAGGCTTCTAAAAGTCATAAATGAATTTTATCGATACCATTTTGATGGATTGGGAGAACTCAAATCCCTGAAGGTACTCAATGAGATTTTTCATTGATAATGAAATCATTTACAGTATTTTCTTGCAGGAAAGATTTTTTTTTATAGTTTTATAGTTCAAATATAATGAATGATATCAGATAATTACAAATACGGTTGGTGGATAAGTCCCTGGGTTAATGTAAAACGTAGGGATTCACAATATATAATAACTATTTGAAAGCAATGGAGGCCATGTTGTTTAAAGCAGCATGGCCTTTTTTGTGGAAAAAATTTAAACAATTAATAAAACAGAATTATGACAAAGTTGAAAAAAGTCTTTCTTACAGAGGATGAAATGCCAAGGCAATGGTACAACCTGGCAGCTGACGTTAAAATGAATCCTCCACTTGGACCAGATGGTAATCCAATTTCTCCTGAAATGCTGGCCCCTGTTTTCCCAATGAATATTATTGAACAAGAAGTCAGTACACAACGCTGGATTGATATTCCGGAAGAGATTCTTGAAATGCTTACGATATGGCGTCCAACACCCCTTGTCCGGGCTTACGCTCTTGAAGCAGCCCTTAAAACTCCGGCAAGGATTTATTATAAGAATGAAAGCGTATCTCCTGCAGGAAGTCATAAACCAAATACTGCAGTAGCTCAGGCTTGGTATAACAAACAATTTGGTATTAAAAGAATAACTACTGAAACTGGTGCAGGACAGTGGGGTACAGCCCTGGCTTTTGCTTGTTCATTGTTGGGTCTTGAATGTAAAGTATTCATGGTTAAAGTAAGTTTTGATCAGAAACCCTTCCGTAAAATGGTTATGAATACTTATGGAGCTAATTGCGTTGCCAGTCCTAGTACAGAAACTAATGCCGGTCGTGAAATACTGGCAAAATTCCCTGATACTCCGGGTTCTCTTGGTATTGCTATTTCTGAAGCTATTGAACAGGCGGTAACCGACCCTACCGGAGAAACCCGTTATTCTTTGGGGAGTGTGCTTAACCACGTAATGCTTCATCAAACTATAATTGGACAGGAAGTTAAAAAACAACTTGTAAAATTTGGGGAAAAACAACCTGACGTTGTTATCGGATGCTGTGGCGGAGGAAGTAATTTTGCAGGTATTTCTTTCCCATTCATGCTTGATAAGATAAACGGAGCTCAGATTAAAATCTTAGGGGCAGAACCTTATTCATGTCCTACATTAACAAAAGCTCCATTTGGATATGACCATGGCGATGTCGCTAAGATGACACCTCTGCTTCCTATGTATAGCCTTGGACACTCATTTATTCCGGCCCCTATCCATGCGGGTGGACTCCGTTATCATGGTATGGCTCCGCTTGTTAGTGCTGCATATAAAAATGGTCTGATGGATGCAATAGCAATTCATCAGAGTGAATGTTTTGAATCAGGCTTGTTGTTCGCTAAAACTGAAGGTATTATTCCTGCTCCTGAATCAACTCATGCAATAGCTGCCACAATTCGTGAAGCAAATATTGCCAAAGAAGAGGGTAAAGAAAAAGTTATAGTATTTAACCTTAGTGGTCATGGACAAATGGATTTGGTAGGATACGAAAAATATCTTACAGGTAAATTAGATGATTATGAACTTCCAATGGAAGTGGTAGAAAGATACTTAGCTGAAATAGCCAATTATCCTAAACCTAATTTTGTTTAGGTGGAATTATAAATACTTGAAAAAAGGGTCTTAATTTAAAAGACCCTTTTTTCATATTTGATGGTCTTTATTTGGCAAAAAAAAAATAAATAATATATTTGCAGCTCAA
>CAYUEI010000076.1:0-12280 GCA_964443445.1 uncultured Prolixibacteraceae bacterium
TTAAATGCACTCAGTGTGGTCGTTGCGCTACTGATTGTGTTTTATCAGTTTCTGCGGTGAAATGCGTGCATGCTTATGATTTATGTGGTTATTGCGACTTGTGTGGAGGTTATTTTAAACCTGGAGTGACCGATTTAAATACTGGAGCAGAAAATCAACTTTGTCCTACTGCTGCAATAACAAGAAAATTCCTTGAAGAGCCTTATTTTGAATACATCATAGATGAGAAATTATGTATAGGTTGTTCGAAATGCGTAAAAGGGTGTACCTCTTTTGGAAATGGGTCACTTCAGCTTCAAATTATACAAGATATCTGTAAGAATTGCAATGAATGTACGATATCAAGAGTATGTCCTTCTGATGCAATCATAAGGGTTCCTGCAAAAGATCCCTATCTTATTAAGGGTGGATTCACTTCAGGATGGAGAAATAATACATAGTTAAAAAAAACTTAAACAACATATAAAAAACCATAATGATTATATTCAACTACTTAAAAATAAAGAAGCCAATTATCAGTAGCAATAATATTATTATTAATCTAAGGAAGCTGCTTGTTTTGCTTTTGTTATTTTTATCTCTGGCATCATATTCCCAAGTTCAGCGTTTTCCAAAGCCGGAATTTGAATCAGGGTATACACAGCCTGCTCCGGAGACACCTGAACCAAGAGCAGAATATATGGCCTGGGTAGATATATCTGTTCTTATCATCATAATGTCTTTAGCTGCATGGTTCCTGTTAAAAAAACGGTCACGGAAAGGCATTATGTGGTTGAGTATATTTTCATTGTTATATTTTGGATTTTTCAGAGAAGGGTGTGTATGTTCAGTCGGATCAATTCAGAATATTGCACTAACATTATTCAATCCTGCCTATGCAGTTTCTATTCCAATTTTAATATTTTTTCTTTTGCCCTTACTGTTTTCATTACTGTTCGGAAGGGTATTCTGTGCATCTGCATGTCCCCTGGGAGTAATTCAGGATTTGGTAATAATAAAACCAATATCCATTCCAGTATGGTTAAGAAAAGCATTAGGGTTAATTCCATATATATATCTGGGGTTAGCTATTTTGCTTGCAGCTACAGGATCAGAGTTTATTATCTGCAGATATGATCCATTTATTGGCATTTTCCGGCGTAATGCTGAGTTTATAATGATAATACTTGGAATAGCATTTCTTTTAATGGGATTGTTTGTAGCCCGTCCATATTGTCGTTTTTTCTGCCCTTACGGGGTGCTTTTAGGGTGGACTTCAAGATTTTCCAAATATCATATGAGTATTACTCCCGACAAATGTATCAGCTGTAAACTTTGTCAGGACTCATGTCCTTTCGATGCAATTGATAAACCTTCAGAAGAATTAAAAAGCACTGAAAAAGAATACAATAAAAAAAGATTTACAATTTTCACATTATTAATACCTGTTTGGATCTTTGCCGGAGGTTTTACAATGTCTCTGGCCAATAATTTCCTTGCAAAAGCACATCCGGATGTATATCTGGCTGAGTTAATGATTAAACATCCTGAGTTAAAAAATGACAAGGACAATATTGATATTCAAACATTTCTTTCATCAGAAAAAACTATTGATCAGTTATTGGAAGAAGTAACAGTAATCAAAAGGAAATACTACATTGGAAGCTGGATATTTGGAGGATTCCTGGGGTTGGTAATAGGTATTATGCTTTCAAATCAGTTTGTTGTAAGAAAGCAGGAGGATTATCTGCCAAACCGGACAAATTGTTTCAGTTGTGGCCGATGTATGAATAATTGTCCGATCAAGAATTCTCAAAAAGGAAAATTAAATAAGAATAAATTACAGACAAATAGCCATTCAGGTGATTCAAAAGATATAAAAGAGTAGTGATGGACCGGGAGATAAAAATTAAAATTGTAAAGCGAACTGCTATTATTTCAGCAATCTTCCTGATTTTTATAAGTGTGCTGATGCTATTTAATTACTTTCAGCTCACTTTCAATGATCCTATTGAAAGTGAAACGATGAAAGTTTTAATTGAAAAGCTTAATACTGAGCCGGGAAATGAAGAGTTGATTGGAGAAATACGTTCATTTGATTTAATTGCCAGAAAGGCCTTTTTCACTTCAAAATGGCAAATCGAAACCGGTGGTTTATTAATGATTATATCAGCATTAATTCTAATTTTATCATTAAGGATTTTAAGTAAGGAGACTTCAGGGATTGAGTTGCCGGAGGATTCAGGATTATCAGAAAACCTTATTCGTATCAAGTCTTCAAAATGGATATTGGGAGCAGGCATTTCATTTTTTGTATTAACGATTATCGCCTCAGTATTAACAATAAATCACATTGACAAATATAGACCGGAAAATAGTTCTGCTATAATAGCAGAAGAAGAAATTGAGAATATAGAAGTTGTAGATCTGACTATTGCTGAAAAAAAAGATACGCTAATGGTTGACAGTACTACAATTATAAATGAAGACACTACAACAATAAGAACTGATGAAAGTAAGCAAGTAAAAAACATTGCTACACTAAGTGACATTAAAAAACAAAGTAACAGTTTCAGAGGTCCGTTGGGTCAGGGAGTTTTTCCAGCTAAAAATATTCCATCATCATGGGACGTAACAGTGGGAAACAATATCTTATGGAAAATTAAAATGCCAAAAAAAGGATATAATTCTCCTGTAATCTGGAATGATAAAGTATTCCTGACAGGAGCAGATGCATCAGAAAGGGTAATATATTGTTTGAGTCTGTCAGGTGGGAATATTTTATGGAGCCACAGTGCATCAGGCATAGAGGGATCACCGGCTGTTCCACCAAAGACAACAGATGATACAGGATTAGCTGCTCCTTCAGTGACTACAGATGGAAATATTGTAGTAGCAATATTTGGAACAGGAGACATTGTTGCATGTGATTTTTCAGGGAACAGAATATGGGCTAAAAATCTTGGTGTTCCGGCAAACCATTATGGACATTCATCATCATTGATTTACTGGAACGGAAGTGTAATAGTACAATACGATTCAAACAAGGGAGGAAGACTATTATCTTTATCCATTTCAGATGGAAGCATAAAATGGGATGTAAAACGTACGTCCCGAATATCATGGGCTTCACCCATACTTGCAGAGATAAATGGTAAAATGCAGGTGATTACATCAGCAGAGCCAACAGTTGCAGGCTATGACGCAGATACCGGAGCTGAAATCTGGAAGAATGATTGTATGATGGGAGAAGTGGGACCATCGCCAGCTTATGGCGATGGATTGGTATTTGCAACAAATGAATATGCTACTTTAGCTGCAATAAATCCTTCATCAGGCAGTATTGTTTGGCAAACCAACGAGTATATGCCCGAAGTTGCCAGTCCGGTAGTATATAACGGATTATTGTTAATTGCTACTTCTTATGGAATATTGGCATGTTATGATTCCAAAACAGGAAAAAAATACTGGGAGATGGATTACGGGGAAGGATTTTATTCATCGCCCGTTATTGCTGACGGAAAGCTTTTTGCTTGTGATGTTAAAGGAGTTGTTCATATAATGAAGGCATCTTCAACTTCAGAGTCAATAGGAGATATTGCTATTGGAGAAAAGATAATGTCAACACCATCATTTTCGACAAATAAGATTTTAATAAGAAGTACCGAGCATTTGTATTGTATAGGAAACAAATAAAATGGAATACGATTCTGAACATATAGATGAAATTATTCGTGACAAGGGAAAAGAAAAAAACTCTCTGATTCCTATTCTGCAAGCAATTCAGGAAAAATATAACTATTTACCGGAAGAAGCATTAAGGTATGTCTGTGAAAATACTGATATCACTCCTTCCCAGCTAACCGGAGTTGCTGGTTTTTATCATCAGTTCAGGTTAGAACCTGCAGGGAAACATATAATTAAAGTTTGTATAGGAACTGCTTGCCATGTAAAAGGTGCTGGAAGAGTTTTAGATGCTTTTAAAAGGGAGCTTAAATTAGAAAACGGAGCAAAAACAGATAAAAGCGGTAATTATTCAGTAACAGAAATCAGTTGCCTTGGATGTTGCACTCTTGCCCCGGTAGTTCAGATTGATGACATTACATATGGGCATGTACAACCAGATCAGGTACTTCAAATAATAAATGACTTTGAAATTCAAAAAAAACAAAAGAGGAAAAGCATTTTTCGCAAGGCAACAGGAGAAGATATTTCAGGAGAAATCAGAATAGGATTAGGGTCATGCTGTCAGGCGAGTGGAAGCGGTGAAATAAAAAAAGCATTGGAAGAAGCAGTTGCAGGCAGGAATATTAATATAAGGCTTAAATCAGTAGGTTGCGTAGGCATGTGTCATCAGGTCCCTCTTGTTGAAGTAATTCCTAATTCAAAAGCTCCGGTTTTATATTCAAAAGTAAAGCCACAGGATGTAACTGAAATTATTGATGCTCATTTTAAGCCGGCAGGAATATTGACGAGGATTGGTTTAAAACTTGATAAGTATGTAAATAAAATCCAGAATGATTACTATGATGAAAACATTGAACGTTACGAGCTCAATGTAAGAGACTTACCCGTTTCCCAATTTTTAGGCAAGCAAATTCCAATAGCAACAGAACACAGGGGAATAATCAATCCTCTGGATTATGACGACTATGAAAAGCATGATGGTTTTAATGGATTTACAAAAGCTTTGCAAATGCAACCATCTGAGGTCATCTCCGAAGTAAAAAAAAGTATTCTAAGGGGCCGCGGGGGAGCAGGTTTTTCAACAGGATTGAAGTGGGATTTGGTATCCAAGCAAAAAGAAAGTTTGAAATATATAATCTGCAATGGAGATGAAGGTGATCCCGGAGCTTTTATGGACAGGATGTTGCTTGAATCATATCCATTCAGGGTAATTGAAGGAATGTTGATTGGAGCTTACGCTATAGGTGCTTCAAAAGGATTCTTTTATATCCGGGCTGAATATCCTTTAGCTGTTAAGCGAATAAATGAAGCATTGAATATTTGTCGCGAGAAAGGAATTCTTGGAGAAAAATCTGAACTAAAGATTGACTTTACCATTTATGAAGGTGCTGGTGCTTTTGTATGCGGTGAAGAAACTGCAATGCTTGAATCAATGGAAGGTAAAAGAGGCTTTCCACATATAAAACCACCTTTCCCTGCAGAAAAGGGACTATTTGGCAAGCCAACACTTATGAATAATACTGAAACCTGGGCTATGGTTCCGTTTATCATGAGAAATGGCTCTTCCAGATTTAATTCTATTGGTAGCGAAAAAAGTAAAGGGACTAAAGTATTTGCTTTAGCCGGTAAAATTAACAGAGGTGGATTAATAGAAGTTCCAATGGGAATTACAATTAATGAAATTGTTGATATAATTGGTGGTGGAGTTTCCAATGGGAAAAAGCTCAAAGCTATACAGATAGGAGGCCCTTCAGGAGGATGTATTCCATATTGGCATGCAAATACACCTATCGACTTTGAATCGCTTATTGAGCTTGGAGCTATGATGGGATCAGGAGGAATGGTTGTACTTGATGAAACAGATTGTATGGTTGATATTGCCAGATATTTTCTTTCTTTCACTCAATCTGAGTCATGTGGTAAATGTACTTTTTGCAGGATTGGAACCAAAAGAATGCTTGACATTATGACCAGGATTACAGAAGGAAAAGGAAAACCTGAAGACCTTGCTGAACTAGAGAATATAGCTAAATGGACAGTAAAAGGGAGTCTGTGCAATTTAGGGAAAACTGCACCTAATCCAATATTAACCACTTTAAAATATTTCAGGGAAGAATACGAAGCCCACATTAACGGAGTCTGCCCAACAGGAAAGTGTAAGGCAATGATTAAATATACGGTAAATGATAACTGTATAGGCTGCACTTTATGCTCCCAGAAATGTCCTGTTGATGCAATACCTTTTTCTCCTCACGAAAAACACTTTATTAATCAGGATCTTTGCACAAAATGTGACAGCTGCTTCCAGGCTTGTCCTGTAAATGCTATTGATGTTAAGTAATTATTAACGGGAATATATATAAGTTTACTTATTTTGTATATTTGTACATATTTCGTACATTTATGTATCATTCGTTAAATCTATATATGTCATGAATGCTGTAACACTTTCAAGAAAACATAATGATATCCTTGTAGCGGCAAAGAAACTCTTCTGGAAATATGGATATAAAAAAGTTTCTATCGAAGAAATCTGCGGCGAAGCAAAGGTAAGTAAGGTTACCTTTTACAAATTCTACACTAATAAAATAGAACTTGCCAAAACAATTTTAGATAATGTAGTAAAGGAATCTACTGAGGGATTTAAAGACCTTAAGGAAAAAGCCACTTCAGCTTCAGACCTGATGGAAGGGATGCTTAAAATGAAGAAGGATGGTATCAATGAAATAAGTAAAGAATTTCTCTCTGATTTTTACTCCGACAAAGAACTTGGTTTAGCAGAATATATAACTATGAAAACAGTACAGGTTCAATCGGAAATGATATCTGATTTCAAACAATTACAAGAAAAAGGATTATTAAGAAAAGATATGAGCATTGAATTCGTGCTTTATATTTCAGGCAAAATGAGTGGTTTTGTTGAAGATCCGTACCTTCTTTCGTTATTTCCTAATCCTGAAGATCTGGTTATGGAATTTACAAATTTTGTAGCTTATGGGATGTCGCCCCGCAATAACAAACAATGAATAGACTCAAAACCATATTATTTCTGATATGCATTTTACCATTTAATGTTCTTATTGCTAAAAGCCTTCAGTTCAAAGGACAAGCCTCGGCATGGATTAACTATAACCCGAATATAAATCCGGATCTATGGGCAGGAGCTCGTTATATTCCACAATTGAATTATAAGTTTGGAGAAGACTCAAATAATCTTTTCGATTTTGAACTATCAGCTAATCTTAATGGAACTATCGGAACTATTCCTTTTGATAATCTATATAATGATGGCAGCATTAAACCTTATAGAATTTGGGCAAGATATTCTACTGACCAGATAGAAATAAGAGCCGGTCTTCAAAAGATAAACTTCGGATCATCAACAACCATAAGGCCCCTTATGTGGTTCGATAAAATTGACCCTAGAGATCCTTTACAACTAACAGATGGTGTCTGGGGCATTCTGGGGAGATATTATTTCCTGAATAATGCCAACATATGGCTTTGGGCACTTTATGGCAATAAAGACCCTAAAACATGGGAAATTGGCAATACAAGCCAGAGACAACCAGAGTTTGGTGGAAGAATTCAATTAACTGTCCCTCTGGGAGAAATAGCATTAACCTACCATCACCGCTTATCTGATACAGAAGATCTGGATTATATGACAAATTTCCATGGTCTTGTTCCAGAAAACCGTTTAGGTTTTGATGGCAAGTGGGATATTGGTGTAGGACTTTGGTTTGAAGCTTCTGCAATCAGTAAATCAAAAAATATTGGTCCTTTTACAAACCAGCTAATGATAAGTGCAGGTACCGATTATACTTTCAAAATTGGCAACGGAATTAATGTGATTTTTGAAAGTTTGATATTTACCTACAATGAAAAGATAGCAACAATCAAAGATCCATTCGTTTTTTCAACCCTTAATGTAAGCTATCCACTGGGATTATCCGATAACCTTAGTGCTATGATCTATTACGACTGGAACAACAAAGGTTTATATAACATTATCACATGGGCACATGAGTTTAAAAACTTATCTTTCTATTGCCTGGGATACAGCAATCCAAAAAACTATAATATACCTCTTACTTCGGATAAAATAAATCTATTTGCAGGAACAGGCATTCAACTTATGTTAGTATTTAACCATTGAAAAACATATAACTATGGAAAACTCCTCAATTATCCAAATCAACAACCTCATCAAAAAATTCCCAATAGGGAAAGGAGAATTTACTGCACTCAACGGAATAAACCTGAAATTTGGAACCGGTGAATTTGCAGGACTTATTGGTCCAAGCGGATCAGGCAAAACCACACTCCTGAATATTCTTGGTTCACTTGACACTCCAACTGACGGACAAGTAATTGTTCTTGATAAATCAATTGGAAAACTTTCTGCTAAAGATTCAGCTTTACTTAGAAAGAAAAGTCTTGGTTTTATTTTTCAAAGCTATAATCTACTGCAAGTTCATACTGTCTTTGAAAATGTGGAATTCCCATTATTACTTCTTAACTACTCTGCTTCTGAAAGGAAAAAGATGGTGATGGATGCTCTTGAATGGGTAGGCCTTACCGAAAAGGTTAAATCAAAACCAGCCCAGCTTTCAGGGGGCGAATGCCAACGTGTTGCTATTGCCCGCGCAATGGTAAAAAAACCTTCCTTAGTACTTGCCGATGAACCTACTGCAAATCTTGATTCTACTAATTCACACAATATCCTGAAGACAATGGAGATGCTTAATAAAGAGTTAAAGACTACCTTTATTTTTGCCACTCACGATGAAAAGGTTATTGGATATCTGCGCAGAAAGATATTTCTGAAAGATGGTGCTGTTGTAAATGAAGAGATTATTAATAATTAATTGCGATAATATGTTAATAGCAATTAAATTGGCTTACCGGAACCTTATAGGGGCAGGATTACGGACATGGTTAAATGTTATCGTGCTTTCGTTTTCTTTTGTCGTTATTATCTGGATGAACGGTATGATGGTGGGCTGGGACCACCAGGCCAAAACAGACATGGAAGAGTGGGAAATTGGCAAAGGCCAGTTCTGGCATAACGAATATAATCCTTACGATTTATTCACAATTACTGATAGCCACGCTCCTATCCCTGATGAATTAAACCCGGAAATTCAAAATAAAAAAGTTGTGCCGCTTCTTATATCTCAGGGAACAATTTATCCTAATGGTAGAATGATGTCTATCATGATTAAAGGAATTCCAACCGACCAGAAATTGCTTAAAATACCAAGCAGTAAACTAGACACTCTTTCTGATGCAATACCTGCAATAATTGGTGCATCAATGGCCAATTCAAGTCACCTCAATAAAGGTGACAGAGTCATCCTGCGCTGGAGAGACAATCATGGAACCTTTGATGCCACTGAAATAATAATAGCAGAAATCTTTTCAACGACTGTGCCTACAGTCGATGCTGCTCAGGTATGGATTGATTTGAATATCTTACAGGAAAAACTTGGCTTGCCCGGAGAAGTTACTTTGTTTAGCTTCAGCGATGAAAAAGAAACAAGAGCTTCAGTTGGACCTTTCAATCTTAAAACAAAAAAAGAACTTTGTAAGGATGTCGATCAAATGATACAGACAAAATCAAAAGGTCAGTCAATATTATATGTTATACTATTATTACTGGCTATGCTCGCTATCTTCGATACACAGGTATTATCAATATTCAGAAGACAAAAAGAAATTGGCACTTACGTTGCTCTTGGTTATACCCGCAGGCAGGTAGTAGGTCTATTTACAGTTGAAGGTGCCATGAATTCAATTCTTGCTGCTGCTCTTGCAGCATTATATGGAATTCCTTTCCTGATGTGGCAACAAAAAACCGGATTTAAAATGCCTGTCAACACAGACGATTTCGGACTTTCAATAGCTCCAACCTTATATCCGATCTATAGCCTGAGTCTGATTTTTTCTACTATCCTGATAGTAGTTATTACTACTACGATAGTAAGTTACTGGCCTTCGCGCCGTATTGCAAATATGAATCCAACTGAAGCATTAAGGGGGAGAATACAATGATAAAATTTCTTTTCAAAGGCTTAATGCGGGATAAAAGCCGTAGCCGGATGCCAATAATAATAGTTGCTATTGGTGTAATGCTGAGCGTCTTCCTCCATGCTTATATTAATGGAATGCTGAACGACTCAGTTGAAGTAAATGCAAAATTATCTTTGGGACATGTTAAAGTAATTACTAAAGCATATTCTGACAACATCTCTCAAATGCCTATGGACCTTGCTATCGTTGGAACTGAATCTTTAACAAGTGAACTAAAGAAAAACTTTCCTGATGTAACATGGGTTGAAAGAATTCAGTTTGGAGGTCTTATAGATATGCCGGATGATAACGGAGAAACTGTTTCTCAGGGAACTGCAATAGGATTTGGAATTGACATGCTTTCAGGCAAATCTGAAGAACTTGAACGGATGAATATCTCCCAATCATTAGTGAGAGGACAAATACCTGCAAAATCAAATGAAATATTGATAAGTGAACTATTCTCTCAAAAACTGGGTGTAAATCCCGGAGACAAAGTTACATTAATTGGATCTACCATGAACGGAGCTATGAGCTACTACAATTTTATAGTCTCAGGTACTGTTTCTTTTGGCATACAGGTAATGGATAAGGGTTGTATTGTCGCTGACATCAACGATGTACGTAAGGCTCTTGATATGGAAGATGCTGCAACCGAGATTAACGGTTATCTCAAATCAGGATTCTATTCGGATGAAGAAGCAAATAAAATAAAGGATAAATTCAAAAGTATTTTTCCTGAATCTCCTGAAGACGAATTTGCTCCGGTTATGTTGACTTTAAAAAGCCAGGGATTAATTGGCCAAATGATTGACATTTCAAGTTTTATGGGAATGATTATTACCTCTGTATTTCTTATTGCAATGTCGCTTGTTCTATGGAATGGCGGACTCCTTGGAGGTATACGCCGATATGGCGAATTTGGCGTAAGGCTTGCTATGGGAGAAGAAAAAAAGCATGTATATACAACTCTGATTTATGAGTCTATAATAATTGGTATTATAGGTTCTATTATTGGTACAGCCCTTGGATTACTAGTAGCCTGGTACTTTCAGGAATACGGTATAAATCTGGGCGATACAATAAAAGGTTCTTCAGTAATGATTCCTAATGTTTTTAAAGCGCATATTACTCCGTCCGATTATTATATTGGCTTCATCCCCGGTTTAATATCAACTGTAATTGGTTCAGCTCTTGCAGGAATAGGAATTTACAAAAGAAAAACTTCTCAGCTTTTCAAAGAACTTGAAGCTTAATAAATGATATGGATAACAATATAATCAACAATAAATGAAAACTTTATTCTTAATAGTTTTTTTCACTTTACCTCTAATAAGTGTCGCAGATGATAATGCTGTTGAAATCTTGAAAAAAGTGGATAAAAACCTGACTTCAGAAAATAGAGTCGTAGAATCTGCTATTACTGTTGAAGGGAAACGTGTAACCCGCACCATAACTTCAAAATCATATTCGGTTGGTGATAATAAGGCCTTCATTGAATACCTGACTCCACCCCGAGAACAAGGAGTGAAAATGCTTAAGCTAGAAAACCAGCTTTGGATATACTCTCCATCAACAGACCGTACAATTCAGATCTCAGGTCACATGTTAAGGCAATCAATTATGGGCTCCGATCTTTCCTTTGAAGATATGATGGATAACAATAAGCTCACTGATGTCTATGATGCTCAAGTTGAAGGCGAAGAAGAAATTGAAGGACGAAAGGCCTACATAATTAAGCTAACAGCAAAAAAGGCTGACCTGGCTTACCAAACCCAAAAAATGTGGGTCGATACTGAAAGATTCGTTCCATTGAAACAAGAAATGTATGCCAAAAGTGGTCAGCTTATTAAAAAGCTTGAAATGAAAGACGTTGTTCAAATAAAAGGAAGATGGTTTCCAATGACTATGGTTTATAAGGATATGCTCCTTGAAGGAAAAGGAACTGAGTTTAAGGTTACAAAAATTGAATTTGATGTAGATATACCTGAATACATATTTAGTAAAGCATCTTTGAAAAAGTAAATAGTTATAACACTTTTTTAACTTCTTTCAATTGGCGGACTAACTGTTTTATCACTATGTTTGTATTTGTAAACTATAGAATTTAAGTTGGTTAAACTATATTACTTCTGATGATTTCTTTAAATATAAACGGACAACATATATCAGTCGAATCAGGGACTACTATTCTTTGTGCAGCCCGCCAGCTAGGATACGATATCCCAGCATTGTGTTTCAACGAAGAAGTTGGCCATTTCAATTCATGTATGATATGTCTCGTAAAAGATAATAAAAACGGTAAGCTCATTCCTTCATGTTCAACTTCAGTTCATGAAGGAATGGACATTACAATTTCAGATGAAGAAATTACTGAAGCAAGAAGAACAGGTCTTGAATTATTGTTATCTGACCATGTTGGTGATTGCGAAGCTCCATGTACTATTGCTTGTCCTGCCCATATGGATATACCTCAGATGAATAGATTACTTGCTGCAGGTAACTTTGATAAAGCACTTAAAATTGTTAAACAAAATAT
>CAYUEI010000077.1:0-12247 GCA_964443445.1 uncultured Prolixibacteraceae bacterium
GCATAAGAGCTGTAGCAATAGCTACCCCCGGTATTACGTTTCCTTTCAGCCTGCTACTGATGGCTACAATACCAGCCATACCACCAAAGAAAGCAATCAGTACATCATAAATAGTCGGACTTGTCCTTGCCAGAAGTTCAGAATGAGCAGTTGAAATCGGACTAACAATAAAATACATTGTAGAAGCAACTAAACCAGCTAGTACAGCAAATGAAAAGTTCTTAATAGACTTTCTGAAAAGATCAAAATTATAAGTTGCCAGACTATATCCCATCCCATTTATTGGCCCCATCAAAGGAGAAATAAGCATGGCCCCAATAATTACTGCAGTTGAGTTCATGTTTAAGCCAACACTTGCAATAATAATGGCAAACACCAGAATCCAAAGGTTTGTACCTTTGAATACCACATCTTTAACAATACTTTCGTGAATAACATCAAAATCATCAAGCTGATGCTGAAGATCAAAATAATGCACTAGTTTTCTGTAAAAGAGAGATGTCTTCATTGTTAAGAGAACTGGTTTATTTCAATAAACTAATTAACAAAAATTCCTTCAGGTAGCAAAATAAGGAAGCAATAAATCTTCAAAATTGTAAAGCCCTTTCTTTTTATACAAAAGATTTTCAGCTACAAAAAGTGCTCCATTTCCAAACGACTCTCTTGAAATTGATTCATGTATCAAACGCACAGTCTGATAAGGAAATCCAAATAAAATCTCATGCCGTCCAACAATACCTCCGGCTCTTAATGAACTAATATCTGATTTGTTTAAATCCAACGCCTCTGCAATTTTTATTGCTGTCCCCGAAACACCTTCTTTCCCTTTAAAATGTTCTTCAATAATTTCAATATCAACCCATGGAGCAATCTTTTTAAGAAATTTTGCAACAAAAAGAAGATAATTAACACCTAAAGTAATGTTTGGACTCCAGAATGTAATCGTCTTTTCAGATAAGGATTTTAGAATTTCTTTTTCCTCATCTCTATAATGAGAAATTGCTGAAATTACAATTATTTCTTTTTCAGCAGCAATGTCTTTGTATTTATAAATACCTGTTAAAGAGGAAAAATCAACAATAACATCTACCGGATGCTTTTCAATTATTTCTTCAATCGAAGAATGAGATGAAAAAATAATTCCCGGTTCATCTGATTCAATACCTAAATATTCAGAAGCATTCCTGTGTTCAAGTAATGTTTTTTGCCTATAAATCCATTCCAGAGAGAATTTTTCATTTTGCAGAATTACGTTGGCAACTGCTTTACCTGCTCTTCCAAAACCAATTAAACCTATTTTTTTCTTCATTAGATAGTTTATAGTTATTAAGATATTTCCTTTTTCGTAATTTTTATACAAAAGGTTTCATTTTGATTCCTACCTCATCCGTACCACATTCGTACTTTCTCCCATTATAAAGGGGGTATCTCCCATTATAAAGGGAGAAAGTACGAATGTGGTACGGATGAGGTATTGTTTTTGTTAGTTTCTATATAGGAAATGCTGTTTTGATTTTTTTGTCATTAATACCTGAATATCTTGCATATAAAAATCAGGAATAATTAGATGTAAATTATAAAAAAGTATTTCTGAACAAAATCAAAAATACTATAACAATTTTTTAACATCAAGGAATGGTAGATTATATAATAATTGTAATTACTTTTAGGCAGTTTTTTTTTAGAGAAATTTACTTTACAACATAATTTTTTAAATGAAAATTAGCTATGAAAATGACAATTTTAAATTTCATTAAAAAGTTCTGGTTCAGGATTACTTTCGTATTAGTGGGACTAGGTTCACTTATTTGGTTTTTAATCAGGGTAATACCCAAGCCAAGTCGTGCTACTTATCCATGTATGAAAGCAGCTGCACCGTTAGCTTCTTCTTTTGTTTCTTATTTACTTGGATTAGGTGTATTTACTATAGTGATTAAAAAAGCAAAAGATAATTTCAAACGTTCAAAATACTTTGCAGCAATTGGGTTTATTGCATTGGGTTTAATTGCCGGATTTTGGATGGTGTACAATAATAGTGAAAAAGCTATTGCCTTTGAGGCAGCCGATCCTCAGCCTGTAAATCAGCCGATTGGTGAAGCAAAGGGTATTTTCCCGGGCAGGGTTGTCTGGGCTCATGATCCGAATGCTACTAATGAAAACTGCAAAAATAAAACCGGTGACTGGTGGTTTATGAATTCAAACACCAATCAGACAGTGGTTGACAAGATGCTTTCATATTCTATTCAACAACTTACAGGAACTACAAATGATGCTGAAGCATGGAATATGATTTTCAGATATTACAACAAAACTCATGGTAGAGGTGATGTTGGCTATGCTGCAGGCGAAAAGATTGTAATTAAGATAAACCTCAACGGAGATGCAGGCAGTTGGCCAAAAGAAGGAAATATAAATACTTCTCCACAAATTTGTTTATCGGTGCTTAAACAGCTTATTAACGTAGCCGGTGTTGCTCAATCTGATATAGGAATTGGTGACCCGAGTCATGATATTGGCAAGAATGCTTATGATCCGTTAAACAGTGTTTTCCCTGATGTTGAATATTGGGGCAACGGTTCAGGAAGAACCAGCATACCATCGACTGATAGTCCTGTTCTTTTTGCAAGTGATGAAAGCTACGAAGATGTTCTTCCACAGGCTTATGTAGATGCAACTTATATGATTAACATTCCTGTTTTCAAGAAACACCACAGGGCAGGTATTTCAATTGGTCAAAAAAATCATTTCGGTTCGATTTCAAAATATACTGACGGTGCATGGCACTTACATCCATCTCTTCCTTGTGCAGAAACTGACGGGATCAACGATAACGGCGAATATGGTGTTTACCGTTGCTTTGTTGATATCATGGGACATCAGGATTTAGGTGGTAAAACAATACTTTATTTGGTTGATGGTCTTTGGGCATCAGTAAACTGGGGCCACCCTACTGTTAAGTTTGAAATGGCTCCTTTCAACAATGACTGGACCTCTTCCCTCTTTTTATCTTTAGACCCGGTTGCTCTGGAATCAGTTTGCTTCGATTTCCTTTATCAGGAATTTGATGAAGATCACCCGACTGAAGGTCTTCCAATGACAGGATCTAAAGGCCCGTACCCTCATTTTAAAGGTGTAGATGACTATTTGCATCAGGCAGCAAGTTCTTCAAACTGGCCAGCCGGAATTAAATATGATCCGGAACAGGATGGAAGCGTTATTGGTAGTCTTGGAACTCATGAACACTGGAATAATGCTACTGATATGAAATATACCCGTAATCTTTCTTCAACAGGAACAGGTGTCGAGCTTTATAAAGCTAACCTTACATCAGCAAAATCAATTTCCGGCGGCAATAATACATGTTCAAACTTCCCTAACCCGTTCAGTGACATGACAACCATTAAATTCAATCTTGATGAAATGTCAAGTGTTAAGATGGATGTTTATGATATTAGCGGAAGAAAAGTTAACAGCGTAAATATTGGCAAGCTGAATTCAGGTGTCCAGATGTACGAATGGAATGCTACTAATTCAAAAGGATCTGCTCTTTCATCAGGTATATATACTTACACTTTAAGTATTTCCGGTAAAAAAGGCAATTCAACTATTACAAATAAAATGATGATTCAAAAGTAAATCTATTGCAGAATAGCATTTAATTTATTCATTCATTGAAATATATAAAAAGAACTCTTTACGGGTTCTTTTTTTTTTGCACATATTAAAGGATTGAGGGGTATTCACCCTTTATTTATGTTCTTTATAAACAAAACATTAGGCTTTCTATAATAAATTTCATAAATTTAAAGGTAATATGCCGGCGATGTAGTGAAGGGGAGTTTTTTTATATTGAAAATCTATAAATTAAGAGATATGAAGAACGGAGTCACTATTTTTTCAATAATCCTTGCCCTATGGATACTTGGGTGTACATATTTATATGTGTGCGTAATAAGGAAGGACTGTTGGGGCAGTTCGGAAAATAACAAATCAAACGAACTTGTTGAAGCCTTACCGGTCGAAACTGAAACTACAGTTACAGTACCGGAAACATTGGTCATCCATTTTATGATTGCTTCAACTGAATGTCTGCTTCAGGAAAGTGAACTTAAGAAAATATCAAATCTTGAAAAATATCTTTCCAAGAATCCCGAAAAGAGATTATTGGTCATTGGTCATTCCGATAATACAGGCGACGACCTTATAAACAAAGAAATGAGCAATGAAAGAGCTATGTTCGTGAAACTGAAACTTGTTGAAGGAGGCATAGATCCTGATATCATTGACGTTGATTCAAAAGGTTCAGCTTTTCCAATTGCCGATAATAATACTGCTACAGGCAGATTGATGAACCGCAGAGCAGAAACAATAATTAAATAAAAAATATCACTATGGCTGAAAGATTCACATCAGACTTGTTGTTCATACTTTTGGCGTTGCTGGTAGCAGCTGCTTTAGGGTATGTCATTGGTTATCTTTATTGCAAATCAAGATGCAATAAAAACAGAAAAGTTCCTTTCAATTCTGAAGAAGCTAAAAAAGTATTCGGGAAAAAAATTATGGAAGATGACCTTGCAATTGTTGAAGGCATTGGAGAAAAGATTGCGACTATGCTAAAAGACAGAGGCATAGACACCTGGCTTAAACTATCGGAAACAACACCTGCCGAAATAAGGGAAATTCTGGATGTTGATGGTGGAAGCACTTATAAAATGCATGATCCCAAGACCTGGCCCGAACAAGCTCATCTTGCGAGTGCAGGAAAATGGGAGTTGCTTAAAACTTACCAGGATATGTTAAAAGCAGGGAGAGAAAGCAATTAATTGATGCGTTTGATATATTATGTATGGATTTAATTCATCTTTGGGATTATTTTTCATTAACCGTCAGGGGTGTAATAAAACATCAGCTTATTATTTATTTAAGCCTATTGTTTTGCCCCTGATTATGATACTTCTGATTAATATATCATTCTCGTGTAAGGCTCAGAAAAAAGATGAAGCGTATATCAGGCAGCCTGCTGTTGCCGGTTCGTTTTACTCTTCAAGCCCTGAGCAATTAAAAGAACAGCTTAAAGCATTTTTCGCTGAAGGGGAAAAAGAAAGAAAAAAAGATATAAACCCGGATGAAATAGCAGCTGTCATTGCTCCTCATGCAGGTTATGTCTTTTCAGGAGGGGTAGCGGCTTCGGGATTCTCATATCTTAATCCTGATAAAAAGTATTCCACAATTTTCCTGATAGGAACAAGTCATCAGGCTTATTTAAAGGGAGCTTCAATATTTAAAGAGGGAGTATTCAAAACTCCGCTTGGAAATATTGAAATCGATTCAACAATTACTAAGAAGTTATTAAAAGAGTGCAGTTACATTGAAGATCTCCCAAATGCACAAACCAGAGAACACAGTCTGGAAGTACAGTTGCCATTTCTTCAGTACAGGCTTAAAAACAAGTTTAAAATTGTACCTGTTATCATTGGTGCTCAATCGGAAACCGTTTGCAAGAAAATTGCCCAAGCCCTTGAGCCTTATTTTACTGAAGAAAACCTTTTTGTCATCAGCAGCGATTTTTCACACTACCCTACTTATGATGATGCCCTGAAAATTGATAAGGCTACAGGCGAATCAATATTGGAAAATTCACCTGAAGCATTTATCGGTGCTTTGGGAAAGAATGACTTGCTCGATATAAAGGGCTTATCAACAAGCTGCTGCAGCTGGAGTGCTATTCTGACTCTTCTGCATATTACAAAAAACAAACCCGAAATAAAAGTCAATCATATAAAGTACAGTAATTCCGGCGCTTCGGAGACAGGAGATAAATCAAGAGTTGTCGGGTATCATTCCTTTATATTTACAAGAAAAAATGAAAATAAAATGAGTGAAAGCTTTTCTCTTTCGAAGGATGACAAGATCAAACTTCTTAAAATTGCCCGTAATACTATTGAAAACAGGCTAAAGAATAAAGTATTTTATCCTAACGATGAATATAAGTATTCCGAAGCTTTAACATCATCCTGCGGGGCATTTGTAACTCTTAAAAACAAAGGTAATCTAAGGGGTTGTATCGGGCGTTTTGTAACAAAAGAACCTTTGTATAAAACAGTAATGAATATGGCCATTGCAGCTGCCACACAAGACAGCAGGTTTGATCCTGTTTCATATAATGAATTGAAAGACATTAATATTGAGATTTCAGTTCTCACTCCACTGAAGAAAATAGAATCAGACGATGAGTTTGAAATCGGGAAACATGGAATATACATGATTAAAGGTAGCCAGGGTGGAACTTTCCTTCCGCAGGTAGCCATAGAAACCGGATGGACAAAAGAAGAATTCCTTGGACATTGCGCACGTGATAAGGCCGGCATTGGATGGTATGGCTGGAAAGATGCTGAGCTATACACATACGAAGCACTTGTCTTCGGTGAAGAAGATGTTTTATCTGAAGAATAATGAATATTTCCTCTTCCCTTAAAATCAAAATATTACTTTTCCTGCTTGGGGCCATTACAATGGTACTTCAAATAATCTTTATCAGGGAATTCATTAGTGTAATGGATGGTAATGAACTGATTATAGGGATTGTAATGACAAACTGGCTGCTAATAACAGGATTAGGGGCATATATAGCAGGCAGAATAAACTTAAATAAAAATAGTTCACGAAGCAATCCATTAATATTATTACTTCTCACCATCATACCTCTGATTACCATTGCATTACTTTATACTTTAAAACATCTGGTTGTACCTAAAGGTATAATAATCAGCGTAAGTGTTTCTTCACTTATTTCAGCGGTAATCCTCTTCCCTTCCTGCTTTCTTTCAGGAATGATATTTACTGATTTATCAGCAAGCCTTTCATTATCCAAAGGTAAAAACCTAATCAGTAAGGCTTATTCAGCAGAATCGGCGGGAAGCCTTATAGGAGGTTTGATTTTCAGTTTAATCCTTGGGAAATACTTTAATTCATATCAGATAATCGGGATCATTTCAGGAATATCAATAATTATATATTCTATTTTATTTCTGGATAAAGCCTTAATTATCAAAGTCCTTTTTTTTATAATCGGAATATCTGTTCCGGCAAGCATTTTTATTTTCAATCCCGACAAGCATATCAGAAAACTACTATTTCCAAATCAGGAAATTGTAGTCAGCAAAAGCACTCCTTACAGCAATGTAACAATTAGTAAGCAGGAAGGGCAGATAAATATCTTTGAAAACAACAGTTTGCTGTTTTATTCAGACAATGACATAACAAACGAAGAAGCGGTTCATTATGTGATGCCTCAGCATAAAAATCCAAAAAGAGTTTTGCTTATTTCGGGAGTAATATCAGGGATGATTTCTGAGGTTTTAAAATATAACATAGAAGAAGTAAGCTGTGTAGAAACAAATCCTGATATATTAAGATTATGGAAGAAATATACAAACTACAAACATCGGGATGATAAAGTTATATTTATTGAAACAGATATAAGAAAATGGCTGTATTCTAACAGTTTAAAGTACGATGTAATATTGATTAACCTGCCTCCCCCTTCCACTTTGGGGATAAACCGTTTTTATACAGATGAATTTTTCAGTCTAATAAAGAACCATTGTAATGAAGAATCGGTAATATGCACAAGTCTGCCATCTTCATCGAATTATGCCGGGGAAAATGCACTTTCAATAAATTCTTCACTTTGGGTAACTTTAAATAAAAACTTTAAAAATATAAAGCTCATAACAGGTGAAAAAAATTATTTCATTGCCTCAGAAAATGAACTACATAAAAACATCACACAACAGGTTAAAGAAAAGGAAGTTGAAACCATTTATGTGAATGAGAACTATATCAATGACAGTCTGTTGAATATGCGAAGTAAGATATTAAGTGAGCAGCTTGATCCTGAAGCGGATATAAACATGGATTTCAATCCTGTATTGTTTAACAAACAAACAGGAGTATGGTTAAGTTATTTTGAAACAAACTATTACATACTTATCACAATTCCATTGGTTTTGTTCCTGCTATTCTTCATTTTACTTAAGCCAGTTTCTCTTGGCCTTTATGCAGGAGGGTTCACAGCTTCATCACTTGAAATAATACTTATGATGGCGTATCAGGTTTATTTTGGAAGCCTTTATTTAGATACAGCCATATTTTTTGCAGTATTCATGACAGGATTAGCTTTAGGAAGCCGGATAAAGATAAAAGCTAAAGGAAATAATTTAAAAAAAATGTATTCCCTGGTTCAATTTTCTCTTGCATTGGCATCATTATTAATACTTTGCTTTATCCTATTATTCAAATACTTACCTCAGGAGAGCTTCTTAGCCCGAATAATCTTTTACGTCCCAATTGTCATTCTTTCAATATTGGTTGGCTATGAATTCAACATAGCATCCTTCTTGATGAAAGGAGATTATAGCCGCAGGACAGGAATTAACTACAGTTCTGATTTATTGGGTTCAGCATTGGGGGCATTTATAAGTGTAGTATTTATAATTCCAAAAATGGGATTAACTGCAGGTTGCATATCAATTGCATTTATAAATATTTTAAGTGGATTATTAAGCTATATAAGGAGAAGTAATTGAATCAAAATAATTTATTTTTCGTAGATAATATCTGTTTATTGAAAAGACATGAATAAAAGGGAATTTTTAAAGAACTCACTTCTTGGAGCCGGATGTATGTTTCTTTCAGGAAAACAGCTTATCGGGCACGAAACAAGCCCTGTTTCAACAGAAACAAAGAAAGATCATATCAGGGAAGCTTTGTTTTATTCTCAAACGCCCAAAGGTGTACGATGTCTTATTTGTCCAAACGGGTGTAATCTTAAAGAAGGGGAATCGGGCGATTGCAGGAGCAGAAAGAATATTGGGGGAAAGTTATACACTATGGGATATGGCAATCCCTGTGCCTTACATATTGATCCGGTTGAAAAGAAGCCATTATTGCATTTTTATCCCGGCAGTAAAGCTTTTTCAGTTGCAGTAGCAGGTTGTAATTTATCATGTCTTAATTGCCAGAACTGGACGATATCTCAAAAAGGTCCTGATGACACCCAAAATTATGAGTTGTTTCCGGATAAACTAATTGAAAAGTGTCTTGAAAATAAATGCAGATCAATTGCTTATACATATTCAGAACCAATAACGTTTTATGAATACACCTACGATTCTTCAGTACTTGCTAAGCAAGCGGGAATTAAAAACATACTTGTTTCAGCCGGATACATTAACAAAGAGCCATTGCTTAAGCTATGCAAAGTTATTGATGCTGCCAATATAGACCTGAAATCATTCAGCAATGAAATATATATGAAACTAAACGGAGGAACGCTTCAACCTGTGTTGGATACATTAAAAACAATGAAGGATGAAGGTGTGTGGCTTGAAATCACTAATCTTGTTGTTCCTTCGTGGACAGATGATTTAGATATGATAAAAAGGATGTGTGAATGGCTGGCAACCAATGGTTTTGACAATACCCCGCTCCATTTCAGCCGGTTTAATCCGATGTATAAACTTGCCCAACTCAGCCCTACTCCATTAAACATACTAATCCGTGCAAAAGAAATTGCTGAATCAAATGGCATGAAATTTGTCTATGTTGGCAATGTTCCAGGATTAAATTATGAAAATACTGTTTGCCCTAAGTGTAATAAAGAAATAGTAGAAAGAAAAGGGTTCACAATTATAAAAAATTTAATTTCAAAAGGAAAGTGTTCTTATTGTGGTGAACAAATAAGTGGATTCTGGGAATAAGAAATTTTTCTTTATATTAAATTTGGTTATATTTGGAGCCTTGTAAAATTGGAATTTTATGTTTAGGTTTTTATTGTATTTACTTTGTTTGCTTACAATATCAACAAGTTCTTTTTCACAATGTTATGAGTACAGTTCTGAAATAAGGGATTTTGAAGCGTCATTGAACTCAACTGTAAAGAATCTTCGGAATATCGAAAAGTTAAAAACCATTGAAGATTCTTATATATCTTTAAACAAAGCAATTGAAAATATTAATGATGCCATAGTCTCTGGAAATAATAGTAAAAGCTATGCGGGAGATTGTGGTTGTAATGATGGTGTAGATGCTTCAAGATATTTATGTTCGGTTTCTTCTGATTTATATAATGATATGATCAGGCTAAGAAAAGTGTCTGAAGTTGATTCGTTAAAGAAAAAGACGTCAAAGCTTATTGAAATCATTGATGATGTATTAAAAAACATCTCCGATAGTCAAAATGTATGCGATGATTAACTAACTTCCCCTCTGAAATCTAACTAAATCTAACTATATGAATATTGACATGTACCAATGGACTGAGGCCATAATAAACTCAGGTATAAAACCTTTAATGCCAATTGTCACTTATCCCGGATTAAACATCATCGGAAAGAATGTAATTGACATGACAAATTCCGGAAAAGTTCATTTTCAGTGCATAAATGCAATTGCCCGTAAGTATCCTGAAATGCCTGCTGTTTTATTAAGTATGGATCTTTCTCTTGAAGCTGAATCGTTTGGTGCACCTGTAGTTTTTTCTGATCATGAGGTGCCCTCAGTATCCGACAGACTTCTTTTCAGTTCGGAAGAAGTAGAAACCCTTGAAATTCCTGAGCTTTCAAACAAAAGAATATCTGAATATCTCCATGCAGCTGAATTAGCTTCAAAGGCTAACTTTGGCAAGCCTGTTTTAGCCGGAACAATAGGACCCTTTTCTTTAGCCGGTCGTTTGCTTGATATTACAGAAATAATGACCGAAATTCTGATTAACCCTGACCTCATGCACCTGCTTTTGGATAAGTGTACTACATTTATTTTAAAGTATATAAAAGCACTTAGAAATGCCGGAGCAAATGGTGTTTTGATAGCAGAACCTGCAGCAGGATTATTATCACCAGAACAATGTGACGAATTTTCATCAAAGTATGTCAAGATGATTGTTGATGAAATACAGGATGAAAGTTTCATAATTATTCTGCATAATTGCGGGCACACAGAAGAGCTTGTTGAGTCGATGGTAAATACAGGAGCTAAAGGTTTTCATTTCGGAAATGCAGTAAATATGTCAGTAATTCTTCCACGCATACCTCTCGACCGACTTGCATTTGGAAATATTGACCCTGCAGGAAAGATAATGAATGGAAATCCCGAAATGATTGCTGAAGAAATTAATCTTCTTAAAGAAAAATACAGCAAATTCAAAAATTACGTAATATCATCGGGGTGCGATATACCATTGGCATCACCCTTCGAAAATATTGATGTTTTCTTTAAGAAATAAATAATTTCACGACTCAGAATAAAGTCAGCTTATTTTAAAAGCCTGAAGACTTTTCCCATGACGTACATAAAGGACACCTTTATGAATAACAATATGAGCAAGGTGTTCTTTTGTTCCCTTATCAATTTTGAATTTGCTGACAGAGCTTAACTTCCCGTTTACAAGGCGAATAAGATCGACATTTCCATTATCGGAATAACAATAGAACTTATCATCTGCAAAGATTAAATTACCCCTTATATTACGGAGAGAATCAACAACAACACCGGTATTGGCATCAAGAAGCTTTAATTTCTTATCATCCGAAGCTACATAAAGCTTATCACCCAGCTTTATAAAACCACTCATTTCGTTTCTAACCCTGTTATTCTTCCATTCAACTGAATATGAATTACCGTCGGGTGCTATCTTCAGTTTATAAGCTCCGCTCCCCTTTTCCACTCCGGAAACATTATATAAGAATCCGTTTTCATAAAGTGGAGTATTACAGTATGCCCCGTCAAACTTAACTGAATCTTCAGGCATTGACCATAAAAGATTCCCATTTGAAGCATCAAGGGCAAAGAGATTGTTTTTCGACATAGTAACGAAAAGATTTCTCTCTTTAAGTTTTATTAAAATCGGGGAAGTAAATGCAACATTATCGGCTAAAGCTTTTGATGTCCAGATAGTATTTCCGGTTAACCTGTCAAGGCAAACTACATTTGATTCTTTACCGCCGGGAAAGCAGAAAAGAACATTTCCATCTATAAGAAGTGATTCACAATAGCCAAAATAGTTGAGTTCTCCCTTTAAATCATTGACCATGTGCTTTGACCATATTTCCTTTCCCGTTTTAATATCGATACAGGCAATCCTTCCTAATCCTGATGAGATATAAGCATACCCATTAATAATTGTAGGTGTAGAGCGCGCTCCGGGGAAGCCTGCTGAAAATTCAACACCTGTAAACTCAGGACCATT
>CAYUEI010000078.1:0-12202 GCA_964443445.1 uncultured Prolixibacteraceae bacterium
AATATCGCCTCCTTCAATTTTAATCCCCGGTAAATCTTTTGCGTTAGCAGATTCGGATGGATTAATGGTTTCTGACAAAAAGTAATTATGATGTTTAAAGATGGCATTCATTATAATTGATTCCCTGTCTCTGACGGGACTAGCCATTTTTCCTATTAAAACTTTGTCATATAAAGATATTGAAGCATCTCTGGTATACAGGAAATTATGCAATGGGCTTAAACTATATCTTTCATCGCTCAGGTACTTTGTAAGGGTATCTCTTTTTAAATCTACACCTTCTATTAGCTGACGTGAAATTTCTTCTTCCTGCAAGGAATATAAGTATTCTTTTAATTCAGGGACACCTTCATTAAAGCAAATTTCTGTAAGTAAATTCTCTTTTACATTTTCTTTCTTTAAGATATCTGAAAGAAGGTTTTTAACTTCAAACGCATGGCAATGTTTTTCAAGTATTCCCTTGAATTGTTTGTACTCTTCTTTAGCAACAGATAAATTTAAAATGTCGCTGTATAAAGCTCTTTCCACGTTCTCCGGAGTCATCTTTTCAACTTCCTGACCGGGAGAATGTAAAATTACAGCTTCAAGAACACCTATTTCAGAGCAGACATTAACTTTGTACATATTTAGATGAATAAGATTTTGTAAATTTAAGTAAATCTTTCAGATGTAATAAGATATTAAAAATGACAGTTATCACGTTTAACGGCATAGGATTTGTTTATTACAGGTTAAATAAATTAGAGAGATGAAAGGTAGATGTAAAATAGTTGTAGTTGCTTTTATTTTAACTGCAATTTGTTTCAGTAGTTTTGGTAATCCGGTTGTTCCTTTAATTGCCGATACTGATTCGACAATCTTCAGAGAACTGGAAGAGATTGATGTATATCCAAGGAAAGGTTTTAAAATGAACCCTAAACAGTATGGGAGGCTGGTTAAAAAGATTAAAAAGGTTTATCCTTTTGCCAAGGAAGCTGCATTCGAAATGGATAAGTATAACCAAAAATACAAAGGATTAAAGAGTAAAGAAAAGAAAAGGCAGTATATCAAGAAAGTAGAAAAGGAGTTATTTAGAAAACACGAGTCAGAGTTCAAAAAATTAACTATTTCTGAAGGTCGGTATTTAATGTTGCTTATAGACAGGGAAATTGGGGAAACATCTTATGAACTGATTGATGAGTTGAAAGGCGACTTTGCTGCTCATTTTTGGCAAGGGGTAGCAAAGATTTTCGGCAATGATTTAAAAGACAGATATGATCCTGTATATAAGCATTATCTTATTGAGCAAATAGTTCTTCAGCTTGAAAGAGAAAGATCATGAAGAGAATCTTTATAGCAATAAAAATTAAGCCCGGGAATATTCTGGTTGATACTTTTAATACTCTAAAGGATTTAATGAAAAATGACCGGATTTGGTGGGTCTCTCTTGAGAATATGCATCTTACTTTAAAGTTTATAGGTGATCTTGAAGAAGAAAAGATAGAAATATTAAAGGAAGAACTTTGTAAAATATCATCGGTTGACAATTTTAAAGTTCAGATAAAAGGGATAAAGATTTTTATTAAAAACAGGAAAGAACCAAGAGTAATTTTTACTTCAGTTGAGAAATCCGAAGAATTATATAATCTGGTCAAAGAGATTGAAGTTTGTTTAAATAATGCAGGAATAAAATTGGCAGATAAAAAGTTTGTTCCTCATATAACACTTGGAAGGATAAAGCAATTAAGCGACATTAGTATTCTGGATGGAATTATTGAAGTTTTTCAGGATGAGTATTGTAAGGAATTTATTCTTTATGAAAGTACACTGACTCCAAAAGGATCAATTTATACACCTCTGGAAATTTATAAATTAAGATAAAGGCTTATTTACCCTTCCCCTGGAAGCAGTTTATGATGGTATAAATGAGTATCTTGAAATCAAGATATAGAGATATGTTTTTAAGATAGATAATATCATAAGGTATTCTTTCTACCATTTGGTCAATATCTGAAGCATATCCGTATTTTACTTGTCCCCATGAAGTAATACCCGGTCTTATTCTTTGAAGCTGAATATAATGGGGAGCAATTTTTCTTATTTCATTTACGTAATATAATCTTTCAGGGCGAGGTCCTACAAGAGACATATCTCCTTTGATAACATTATAGAACTGAGGAATCTCATCGATATGAGTGCGGCGCATAAACTGTCCGAACTTTGTAATTCGTGGATCATCATGAGAAGACAAAGCAGGTCCTCCTTTTTCGGCATTGTTGACCATACTTCTGAACTTAAAGATTGTAAATTCTTTTCCAAAACGACCTACTCTTTTTTGGGAGTAAATTATTGGACCTTTTGAAGAAGATCTTATTCCGAAGTAAACTAAAGGAAAGAATGGTAAGAAAATGATCAGGGCAAATGTTGAACCAATTATATCAATAAGTCTTTTCATGTTTTCCTGCCAGGCGGGCATTATTCCGTTGGAGATCTTAACAAGAGGACTTGAATAAATTGTACTCATTTTAACCGTACCTGCAAGAATATCAAACATATCCGGAATTGCTTTTACAGTTACACTCCTATAGTCAAGGGTCCCTAATATCTCCTGAATTTTATTGTGCTCTGATGTTTCAATAGCAATTATTATTTCTTCAATATGATTATCATCGATTATTTTTGGAAGATCAGAAATGGAGCCCAGGTTAGGAATATACTCTTCAAGAAGAATTTTGTTCCTATCATCAACATTAACAAATCCAACAAATATATTTCCTGTTGGATCTTTACTAGCAATCATTTCTTTGTACAACTTAACTGCCTGCTCGTTACTTCCGATAATTACAGTATTGAATCCGATCTGCCTTTTATGCACCCGATGTATTGTCCTTGTTGTCAATATCATACGAGGTATTAGAGTTATGAAAAAATGCAGTAAAAGAAGAGTAAAGAATGAGCGGTAATAAGTTTTATAGCTTAAAATTGCATCATCAAGCATCAGGGTGAAGAATATGATTATAACACCAATCAAGCTTGTTAAAGCAGTTTGCCAAAGATCAATAAGTCTTGATCTTCTGAAAATATCTTTATAAAATCCTGTAATAAAATAAAAAGAGATCCAGAAAGTTGGTATAGCAACAAGGGCAATCCAGAAATTAGAGTCAAACCTTATCTTTTCAAAATAGTCAAATACACCTTTTTCTATGTAAAGTTTTCTATAACAATAAAATAAAGACCATGCAATGGCTGCAGCCAAAACATCAAAAATCATATAAATTAATACTTGTTTGCGCTTATTCATTGCCTGAATTTACGTTGGTCTCAAATATATTCCCTCTATCTTATCGTTTAACGGATATGATTTTTAAATATTGTGCGCAAAACTAATTTTTTTGAATAGATTAAAAGGTATGTTCATTTAAAATATTCTCAATCTTTGATAAAACAGTAACAGACTGGATATAATGGTGGAAAGAAAAATAGGGTTTTTTATTCATTATTACATTCATTGCAAATGATTCAAGAGATTTTTCTGTTAATTCATAATCACTTATTTTATCTGATTGGAATCGGGCGCCATGTACATTTTCAAGATAATTTTCCGTGAGGTTGAAAGTAAATACACCGATATTTGATTCGATAAGTATACTATGTTCGTTTTTATTGTCAATTTGAAGCATGATAAGGCAGATAGAACTATCATACATTTTGAGCCTTATTTTTATAAAAGGTCTGCCTGTTTTAGTTGTTTCAATTGTATTGATATCTATTTTTTTAACAGGCATAGGAGACATAAGAGTTAAAAAACTTAGTGCAGTAAGAACAGAAGTTCTTATTTGTTTTCTGCTGCTGATTGATTTATTATATCTGAAAAGAAGTTGACTTCCTTTTGAAGAAATAAATTCTTCCATAAGTGGATGTTGGATTTCAATTATTTCAACCTGAATTATATTACCCGACTCATCTATATAATTTTCAAGTTCTGTAAGTTCTTGTAATGACAATAAGGGCTGATCAATAAAATAGATATTGGATTTTGCTTTTATTAATTCTAAAAATATTTGGTATGCATTTTTAATATAACTCACAAAAATATAAGCATCGTATTCTTTTACAAGCAATTCTTCAATAGAAACTTCATTGTTCTCATCGGTAAATAAAGTTTCATAGCCCTGAAAAAACTTTACTCTTGAAATTGTTTCGGAATAAAATTTAATGTCTTTTTCATTACCAATGAGCAAACAATGTATCATCTCAGCAAAATCTTAAAAATATCATTACCTTCAAAACATTAATATTTAAATGTATCAATTATTTTTGAGTTTTGAATTTTAAATTATGATTAAAGATTCAGTTTTGCATCAGGGGATGCGTAAAAAACTTGTAGAAGAGATTGAAAAGAAGGGGATTACAGACAAGTTGGTTCTCGAAGCTATTGGAAAAGTTCCCCGACATTTGTTCATGGAAAGCGGATTCCTGAATTTTGCATATCGTGATCAGGCTTTTCCTATAGGAGCGGGTCAGACTATTTCACAACCTTTTACTGTTGCTTATCAGACTCAGCTTTTAAATGTCTCTGCAAACGATAAAATTCTTGAAATTGGTACAGGTTCCGGATATCAGGCAGCAGTTATTATTGAGTTAGGGGCAAGGGTTTTTACTATTGAAAGACAAAGGGAATTATATTTAAAAGTTCAGCAATTTCTCCCTTCTATCGGATACAATCCAAGATTTTTCTTTGGTGATGGTTATAAAGGTTTGCCGTCTTACGGACCTTTTGATGGTATTGTTGTTACTGCAGCGGCTCCTTATATTCCTGAAGATTTAAAGAATCAGCTTAAAATAGGGGGCAAATTGGTTATTCCGGTGAATAGTGAGCATCATCAGATAATGACTGTTATATCAAGGATAAGTGAGAATGAATTTGATGAAAAGCACTATGGGAATTTTTCTTTTGTACCTATGCTTAAAGGGACTAGTGAATCAATGTAAATATTAAAATAAAAAATAAATGGAATTAAAACTTTTTGTCTTTAATCCTATACAGGAAAATACCTATGTTTTATGGGATGAAACCGGAGAGTGTGTAATAATTGATCCGGGCTTTTCAAATGAAAGAGAATTTGAAAAACTCGAGTCCTTTATCAAGAATATTAATCTTAAACCTGTCAAAGTATTAAATACTCATTGCCATTTCGATCATATTCTTGGTGTAGAAAAATGCAGAGAGACATACAATATTGGGTGGGAAATAAATTCTGAAGATTCTTTTCTTGTTGAAACATCTGTAATGCAAGCTTCTATGTTCGGATTCAAGATGAAAGAGGTAAAACCTGCTGATAAATATCTAAACGATGGAGATGAAATAAGGTTTGGGAATAGCTTACTTAAAGTAATAACTATACCGGGCCATTCTCCCGGAGGAATATGTTTTTATTCTCCTGAATCCAAAATATTAATTACAGGAGATAGTCTTTTCCGGGGTAGCATAGGAAGAACTGATCTCCCGGGAGGAGATTATAATAGCTTGATTGTTAGCATAAAGGGGAAGCTTCTTTCTTTACCTGATGATACAATTGTTTATCCGGGACATGATTCTGCTACTACAATTGGTGATGAAAGAGTTTTAAATCCGTTTCTGAGATAAAGTCATTTTTTTACATATCAAATAACATATCTTTGTATTTGGAATTCAAAAAAACATTTACCGTGATTAAGAATGATAAATTTGGGTGGAGGCACATTGGTCCAGGATCCCATGAAATAGAGAGCATGCTTAAAACCATTGGAGTTGATTCAATGGATGAGTTAATAGATCAGACTGTACCTGCAAGTATCAGACTTGATCAACCTCTTGACTTAGGTCCAGGACTTTCAGAACGTCAGTATTTTCGTAAGATTCACGATCTTGCTCAGATGAATAAGGTTTTCAACACTTATATTGGAATGGGTTATAACGATACTATAACTCCGGCTGTAATTCTTCGGAATGTTTTTGAAAACCCGGTTTGGTATACTTCATATACCCCATATCAGGCCGAGATATCGCAGGGAAGGCTTGAAGCTCTTTTGAATTTTCAAACCATGATTTGTGATTTTACCGGAATGGAAATTGCAAACGCTTCTCTTCTTGATGAAGCAACTGCTGCAGCTGAAGCAATGATTATGATGTTCTCTTCAAGAACAAAAGATCAGAAGAAAAATGGTGCAGATATTCTTTTTGTAGATTCAAAAGTCTGGCCTCAGACTCTCGATGTTCTTATTACCAGATCTGAACCACTTGGGATCAATGTAAAAATAGGTAATTACAAAGAATTTGTTTTTGATGAAAAAGTATTTGGGGTATTATTACAATATCCTAATTCTGATGGTAATATAGAAGATTATAAGTCTTTCGTTAATACTGCACACGAGAAAGAATGTAAAGTTGCCGTTGCTGCTGATCTTCTTAGTCTTGCCTTACTAACGCCTCCGGGTGAGTGGGGTGCAGATATTTGTTTTGGAAGTTCTCAGCGATTTGGAATTCCAATGGGCTATGGAGGTCCACATGCTGCTTTCTTTGCAACGAGAGATGAATTTAAACGAAGCATGCCGGGAAGAATAATTGGAATTTCACGGGATGCTAATGGCAAGAGAGCTTTGAGAATGGCACTTCAAACCAGAGAGCAACATATTAAGAGAGAAAAAGCAACTTCAAATATTTGTACTTCTCAAGCTTTATTAGCGATAATGGCAGGTTTTTATGCTGTTTATCATGGACCAAAAGGTATTTATTCAATAGTTGAAAGGATTCATTCAATTGCTTCTCTACTCTCTGAAGAAATTGAAAAGCTTGGCTACACACAAATGAACAACGATTTCTTTGATACTATAAGATTCAGCCTTCCACGGCATGTTAAGGTTGAAGATATAAACTGGCTTTCTGTTCAATTGGAAATGAATTTCAGATATTTTGATAATGGAGAAGTAGGACTTAGTATTGATGAAACAACTAATGTTGAAGATATAAACTGGATTGTTGAGGTCTTTGCAAAAGCAGCTAATAAAAATGTAACGGTTTTTACTGATTATCCCGAAGAAAAATTCATTGATACTAAATTTGCCCGTACTTCTCAGTACCTTCAGAATGAAGTTTTTAACAGATACCGTTCAGAAACTGAAATGGTAAGATATATCAAGAAACTAGAAAACAGAGATATTTCTTTAACTCATTCAATGATTTCCTTAGGTTCATGTACAATGAAGCTAAATGCTGCAACAGAAATGTTACCATTAAGCTGGCTTGAATTTAACGGTATTCATCCTTTTGTTCCTAAAAATCAGGCAATGGGGTATCAGATTATGATGGAAGAACTAAAGAAAGATTTAGCAAAGATTACCGGTTTTGCTGATGTTAGTCTTATGCCAAACTCAGGTGCTGCAGGTGAATATGCCGGCCTAATGGTTATAAGAGACTATCATAAAAGCAGAAACGAAGGTCACAGAAATATTTGCCTTATTCCATCTTCAGCTCATGGAACAAACCCGGCCAGTGCTGTTATGGCAGGTATGGAAGTTATTGTAATTCCTTGTGATGAAAGGGGAAATATTGACGTGGAAGCTTTGAAGCTTAAAGCTGAAGAGTATAAAGATAATCTTGCAGCTCTTATGATAACTTACCCATCAACACATGGAGTTTTTGAAGCCTCAGTTGTTGAAATATGTAATATTATTCATTCTAATGGAGGTCAGGTTTATATGGATGGTGCAAATATGAATGCTCAGGTTGGAATAACAAGTCCGGGTAAGATTGGAGCAGATGTTTGCCATTTGAATCTTCATAAGACATTCGCAATTCCTCACGGAGGAGGGGGCCCTGGAGTTGGTCCTATTGCTGTTGCCGGTCATCTGATTGAATTTCTCCCTTCTCATGCAGTAATGAATAACGGGCATATTGGTGCTCATGCCGTTTCTGCTGCGCCATGGGGTAGTGCTTCAGTTCTTCCTATTTCATACGGCTACATTAAAATGCTTGGAGGAGATGGTTTAAGAAAAGCTTCTGAAGTAGCTATTTTAAATGCTAATTATATAGCTCATTTTTTAAAGGATAATTTTGGGATTGTATATACAGGAGAAAATGGTAGGGTTGGTCATGAAATGATTCTCGAATGCAGACATTTAAAACAATCATCCGGAATTACAGAAACAGATATTGCCAAACGACTTATGGATTATGGTTTTCATGCTCCTACACTTTCATTTCCTGTACATGGAACACTAATGGTAGAACCCACGGAAAGCGAATCTAAATATGAGCTCGATCGTTTTATTGAGACAATGAATTCTATATTTCTTGAAATAAAAGAAGTTGAATCAGGTAATGCTGATCCTTTGGATAATGTATTAAAAAATGCGCCTCATACTCAGGAAATGCTTGTTAATGATGAATGGAACCATAATTACTCAAGGGTAAAGGCTGCATTTCCTTTAGACTGGATTAAAGAAAATAAGTTCTGGCCTTCAGTAACAAGAATAGATGATGCTTTCGGAGACAGAAACCTGATTTGTACCTGTTAACCTGGGGACAGATATTAATAAAGAATAGGCATTATTTTGGGTTCGCTTTGCAGCATTCCCGGTTTTTCCTTCTTTATTTCTTCTACTGCCTTTTCAATTTGCTTTAAGGTACATGGCATAGTCACAATAGAGAATGTTGCTTTTTCACCTTCATGCCTGTTGTGGCTAACTGTTTCAATGTTTATTGACTGATTACCGATAGCTGTAGTTATGAATCCGGTAGTTCCGGGAACATTACCTGTATGGAATGTTATGATATAGGGAAATTCAAAGACGTTGGCATCTGCAAATTTTCTTTCCTGTTTTGGAGCTGTATTATTTATATTCTTGCCATAACGGGCAATAAATATTATATCAGATACTATCGACATTGCTGTTTCAGTTGACCCGGCCCCTTTTCCTACAAGAATATGTTGTCCTGAATATTTGTTGTTAATTTTTACTGCATTTGTCGTACCATTTACATCTGATAAAAAGTTTGAGTTTTTTACCATCATTGGTTTTACTGCTGCATATATATCTCCGTTTTCTTTCTTTGCAAAGCATATAAGCTTTATTGTAGCCCCAATCTCTCGTGCAAAATCAATGTCTTCTTTAGCAATCTTTTGAATTCCGGTTATTGAAAGCTCGTCCATCTTAACATCTATTCCATATGCAAGTTTAATCAGGAGAATAAGTTTATGTCCTGCATCTCCGCCACTTATATCAAGAAAAGGATCAGCCTCAGCATATCCATTTTCCTGAGCTAGTTTTAAAGCAGTATCGAAACTTAGGCTTTCATTTTGCATTTGGGTCAGTATATAATTGCTGGTTCCATTCATTATTCCTGACAGAGAGATGATTTTATCTCCCGTGAAATTCTCTTTTATTGTTTTGACAATAGGAATTGCTCCACAAACAGCAGCTTCAAAACCTATTTTTACATTTAATTCTTCTGCAGCATCAAATATATTTTTACCTCTTTCTGCTAATAGGGCTTTATTTGCTGTTACCAGGTGTTTTCCCGAATTAACAATTTTCAGACATGTATTGTAAACAAAATCACTCGTGCCGCCTATCGTTTCAACAACAAGCTGAATATCATCAGAATTTATTATTTCCTGAATGTAGTTATTTGCTTCTTCTTTTGATAAGTCTTTACCTCCTCCACAAAACAAATCGAGGGGAATATTAAATCTCGATGAAGCTACTTTTGGATTTATTTCTACTATTTTCTTGAGAACAATTTTCTTTTTTGCCCTGACATTAATATCTGAATTGATTTCAGAAATAATCTGTGCAACTCCTCCGCCAACTGTACCACATCCGAGGATGGCTATATTTAATGTATCCATTTCTTAGTTATTGAAAATCGACGAAAGATAATAAATTTTAATCCACTTACTTTTTATAATTACAGTATCTCAGGTATCGGTTAATTATTAGATAATGATTTTAATCCACTATTATCATTTTTTAGTCACAGGAAAATGAATTTTCACCCACTCAATGTTTGTTTTAGTCAAACGAATTTGATGTTTCGTCAATAATATTGATAATCACTGGACTTTCTTATAAAAGTGTCGTAAATTTGATCAAAACCTAAATACCATGATTTATATAGTAATAGCAGTAGTAATCTTTTTTGTAGCAGTTGGTCTGGCTTTCGTATCAGAATCAAGCAAAAAAGCACATTAATAAAAGATACTAAAATATTGTTTGATCTTTTATATTATGAAATAAGGAATGATGCCTCGTTAAGAGGCTTTTTTATTTTAATGAAAATTCGTTTCTTTCCTCAAAAATTCACAACTTCATTTTATGATACTATTTCCAAATTGTAAATTAAATATTGGATTAAATATTTTAAGAAAAAGATCAGATAACTTTCATGATCTGGAAACAGTATTCTACCCCTTAAGTTTATGCGATATATTAGAAATAAATTATTCTATTTTATTTAATTTTTCTATGTCCGGAATACAAATACCTGATTCAGGTGATAATATCGTAGTCAAGGCGTACAGACTTTTGCAAAATGAATATAATCTTCCACCCGTAAGTATTCATTTACATAAGGTAGTTCCTATAGGTGCCGGTTTAGGAGGAGGTTCTTCTGATGCTGCTTATACATTATCAGGATTAAATAATTTATTTGAACTAGGGCTTGGGCAGAAAGAATTACTTAATTATTCATTAAAGCTTGGAAGCGATTGTCCGTTTTTTATTTTGAATAATCCTTGTTTTGCTGAGGGTAGGGGAGAGTTATTATCTGAAACTGATGTTTCCCTTGAAGGATTAAAAATTGTATTAATAAAGCCCGATTGTGAGGTTTCTACAGGTATGGCTTATGGAGGTATAAAACCAAAGATTCCTGAAATTTCTTTAAAGGAATCAATTAAGTTGCCGGTTAAAGAATGGAAAGATAAAATTACAAATGACTTTGAAGAAAGTGTTTTTTATAAGTATCCGGAAATTCCGGAAATAAAGGAAAAACTTTACTCTTTTGGAGCAGTTTATGCATCTATGTCAGGAAGCGGTTCATCTGTATTTGGACTTTTTAAAGACATTCCTGAAAGATTTGATATTCATTTTCCCGATTGTTTTTATTGGGATAATTCAAATAAATAAAAAAGCCGGATTAACCGGCTTTTTTTATGCTATTTCTATCATTAGAAATGATCTTGGTAGTTTATCATCAGGCTTTACATTAATTGATTTAATCTTACCATCAAATGGCATTGTAATTAAATTCTGCATTTTCATGGCCTCAAGGATTAGTATTGTTTCTCCCTTTTTTACATTCTGTCCTTTTTTTACAAGAACATCAATAACTGTTCCGGGAATTACATTATAAATCTTTCTTGGATCATGCCCTGTCCAAACTTTCCTGTTTTCAAATTTCTTTGTTATCTCAGTAGTGAATTTTCCGCTGCCAATAAGCAATTCAGAGTATTCTCCCATATTATCTTCTTCTTTATAATCCATAGTTAAAATTATTAAAACGGTGGAATACCATGTTTCTTGGCCGGCATTTGAACACTCTTATTTGCAGATACACTCAACGCATGTAATAGCATTGAACGTGTTTCTGAAGGTTCTATTACCTGATCAACATATCCCCTGGCTGCAGCTACAAAAGGATTGGCAAATTTTTGCTTATATTCTTCAATTTTTTGTTTACGCATTGCTTCAGGATCTTCTGCTTCCATTATTTCTTTTCTGAAAACTATATTAGCAGCCCCTTCAGGCCCCATAACTGCTATTTCTGCTGTTGGCCATGCAAAAACAAAATCAGCTCTTAAATGGCGCGAATTCATTGCTATATAACCACCACCGTAAGCTTTTCTTATTATTACAGTTATTTTAGGTACAGTGGCTTCACTATAAGCATATAGTATTTTTGCACCATGACGAATTACTCCCATGTGCTCCTGATCTACTCCGGGAAGATAACCCGGCATATCTTCAAGTGTAATAATCGGAATATTAAACGCATCGCAATAGCGGATAAACCTTGCAGCCTTATCTGAACTGTCACAATCTAATACTCCGGCTAATACTTTTGGCTGATTTGCAACAAAACCACATGTTTCTCCATTCATCCTGCCAAAACCAATAACTATGTTAGGGGCATATAATTCCATTATTTCAAAGAATTCTGACCCGTCAGTTATTGATTTTATAA
>CAYUEI010000079.1:0-12175 GCA_964443445.1 uncultured Prolixibacteraceae bacterium
AACAGAGACCTGCTTGGCAACTTTTCTTTTTTCCAGAAAGAATTCATTCAGCCTATTGAAAAACGTAATGATGAAGAGAAGCAAAAACAATTGAATAACCTGATTTTCCCCTTTATCCTTCGTCGTACCAAAGAGGAAGTAGCAACCGACCTGCCTCCTCTGACTGAGCAAATCAGATATTGTGAGATGACCGAAATGCAGAAATCAGAATATGAAACCCAAAAATCAATTATCAGAAACAATATTCTTGAAAACATTGAAAAGCTGGGTGTTAAAAACAGTTCTTTTTTAGTGCTTCAGGGACTTACAAGGCTAAGGCAACTTGCAAACCACCCGGCTCTGCTGGGCAATGAAGAAAGCGATTCAGGCAAGTTCAATGAAATAATGGATAGTCTGGAAGAGCTGATTTCAGAAAAAAACAAAGTGCTAGTGTTTTCTTCATTTGTTACCCACCTCAATATATTCAGACGCGAGTTCGATAAGCTTGGCTGGGATTATTGTCTTTTAACCGGACAAACAACCAACAGAGAAGAAGTTATTAATGATTTTCAAACCAATCCTTCAAAAAAGATATTCCTTATTTCATTAAAAGCAGGTGGGGTAGGGCTTAACCTTACAGCTGCCGATTATATTTTCATCCTCGATCCATGGTGGAATCCTGCTTCTGAAAATCAGGCAATAAGCAGGGCTCACAGAATCGGGCAGGACAAGAAGGTTTTTGTTTACAGGTTCATAACAAGTGGCACGATAGAAGAAAAAATCCAAACTCTAAAGGAAAGGAAATCAGCCCTGGCCGATAAGTTTATTCATTCAGGCCGGAACTTCAGTTCAATATCGGCTGAAGAAGTTATAGGGTTGTTTTCATGAAATTATAGGTTATTGTTTCATTTATCCGTTATTTTAAATTGAAATATTGTTATATGAAACTTAAATCCTGTGCTTTGTATTCAGTTATTTCTTTCACATAGGTGGGAAATTTTGCATTATTCTTACTTCTTGCTGTTTCTATGAAAAGGTTACATCGCTCTATATCGAAAATGCCTTTGTTTAATGCGATAGTCAATATATCAAGAGTTCCCAAATAATAAATACTATTTTCCTTACAATAAGGGATAATATCTCTGAAGTTACTGCTGGCAATTACATTCTCAGTATATTTTGCAACTGCCATACAAGCACGTTCTCCATCTCCAATAAGTGGGTTTTTCTTTTTGATAAGTGCATATTCTTTCTTAATGTCTATATTACTTATTGGGAAAGGCTGTTTACTTATATTCCTTGCAGATGCAAGCAAATTGTCCAGGACTGTTTTGCGGGAATGAATCCGGGACACCTCGGAATAAACATTTTCTAGAATCACAATTCTATGAGGTTCTAGTATTTTTGGGAGATAAATTATTTCACTACATGAGATGAAATGGGAAATGACATCGGCATCTAACAAAATAATCTTTTCATTTTTAATCATTATCTGTTTTGTTGTCAAAATTGGTAAGGTCAATACCCAGATCTTCAAGTAGTGAAAAATAAGAACTTTCAGAAACTACTCCTTTGTCGAATAGTTCCCTTGCTTTAGTTCCGTAATCGCCAATGACCAGTCCTTCATTGCCGGCTTTGTATAAATTTGTTGAATACCCATAAAGCAATGCATTTTTAATTTTATCAACTGAATATTTAGCATACAATGTCTGGTCGATGAGACCCATTCTAAGAAGTCGGTTTAATAATGTATCACGTGAACTTGAGTAATATTGTTCTAAAGTTAGTATTGTTTTAAGGGTTATTTTGTTCTTTTTTCGCTCACTTTCCGGAATCATTTGCCAAATTCCATTTGTAGGAAGAAGCAGAAATGATGCAAATATATTGGCCCGGTATTCTTCTGGATCACTCTGTTTGTCGAATGATATGTTCCCTGTTTTTTCTGAATTAAAATTATTCTGAATGTATAGATGATAAAGCTCATGACATATTGTAAAGTGTTGCCTGCCCAGGGTATGGTTGCAATTTACCAGCATAAAGAGTTTTGCTTCTTTTTCGCTATTGATTTTAACTGCCATCCCTGAAAAGTCAGAGCTAAGGGGTAGAAAAACAGATAAAATATTATTCTTCAATAATATGCTTTTAAACTGTAAGGACTCAGTCGGATTTAACCCATTTATCTGACGAAATTCATTAGCCTTTAATTCAAGGGTTAATTCTAGACTATCCATTTATCAATGCTTCTGACATGTTAATATAATTTGAAATGATTTTTTTGAACTTACAAATTTGCTGCAAATCTATTGCATTAAGTTCATCAGCCCGGAAAGCAAACGCACTGAGTACAATTTGCTTCTCCGGGTTTTCTTCATATAAGTCATATTCATCTACATTGTATAAAATGGCCAATTTTTCAATGACCGTTACAGGAATAGTACGGGCATCATTTTCGTACTGATTTACTGCGGCAGGAGTGATGTTAAGATATTCAGCAATGAATGCCTGTGTGTATCCAAACTTGTTTCGTAATTCTCGAATGTTTTTACTGATAAATGTCTTATTATCCATAGATTTATTATTTATTCATTAATTAAATCTGTGTTACAAAAATAATGCAATAAGGTTATAAATGCAATTATATTAACAAGTATATTAGTGAATAATTAACTCTTTTTGCAAACATATCTAAATGTAAAATGGAATTATTTAGCTGGTATATTTAAATTTTTGAGCTTCAAGCTAAAGTACAATCACCGTTCTACTTTCTGAAAAACGTTTTCCGTTCGGACTTTCAAAATATGCCCATAACCTGGTTTTTTGACTTGCAGCCTTTGGAAAATGAAATGTTCCTCCCCCCGATTCCCTTGTTATTTCAGGTAGATTGAAAGAATACATATCATTTCCTATGGCAGCCACTATGCACAAAAAATCTTTGTTAATGTCTGTTCTCATCCGGGAATTGTCTTCAAAATAAACTTTTATCATTTCAAGGTTTTCAGCATCCCTCTCTGCCTTGAAGTCAACGACATTAGGCAGATTGCCAATAGAAAGTATAAGCCTGTCCTGATCAACATACAAAGCTTTTTCATTAAACGATTGAAGGTTACGACTCATAAAAAGATTATGACCTGATGGTCTCCTCGATCTGTTCGGGAATACTACATAAGGGGCTTTCATTTTTTTGGCTTTCTCATCCCATATTTTTCTTATTAACACATGTTTAATTATTTGTGAAAATCTAGTGCACATTGAAAATTTTCTCTTGTTGGCTTTCAGTTCCTCCGATTTGGAAATCTTGATATGTAAAGGTTTTGAACGTTCTACAAGTGAATTGTTTAAAGTGTAGAATATTGTGTCTCCCATATTATTTGTCTTTTTTATTTTGATAAACAATTGGACAAAAATAAAACCAACAGGTAGATTATGTTGACCCTAAAGCAATTTTTAAATAAATTCTTTTTGAGTATTTGTAATTAAGTACATTTTATTAAAAATTGATTTACAAGGGACCACATCCGTACCACATCCGTACCACATAAGGGGTATCTCCCATTATAAAAGGGGTATCTCCTGTTATAATGGGAGATACCCCTTATGTGGTACGGATGTGGTACGGATGAAGTCCCTTAAAAGGGGGAAGGCCATTGAGACTCAATATTCATAACTATTAATGATTTTTATTTTTTAAAAAATCCTCCTTTTGCATTGAATTTATTTAATATTAAACCATACAAATTCCTATTTTTGTAGAAAGAAAACAAAGCATGGAAAAACTTACTATCGTTAAGGTTGGAGGAAAGGTTGTTGAAGAAGAGGGATCTTTAAAGAAACTACTTACTGATTTTCGTTATATATCAGGATATAAAATTCTTGTTCACGGAGGTGGACGCTCGGCTACTAATCTTGCTGCCCAAATGGGTGTTGAGACTAAAATGGTTGAAGGCAGGAGAATAACCGATAAACAAACTCTTGACATTGTTACGATGGTATATGCAGGGCTGGTCAATAAAAATATTGTTGCCGGACTACAGGCTCTTGGCTGTAATGCTGTTGGTTTTACAGGTGCCGATATGGATATAATCAGATCTTTCAAACGTCCGGTCAAAGATATTGACTATGGTTTTGTTGGTGATATTACTGAGGTAAATACCAGAGAGATATGCTGGCTTCTCGAACAAAACATAGTTCCCGTTATTGCCCCTCTCACTCATGATGGTAAAGGGCTTCTGCTTAATACAAACGCAGATACAATTGCTTCTGAACTTGCTATTGCTTTCAGCAATCATTATAATGTTACTCTGGTTTATTGTTTTGAAAAGAATGGTGTTCTTTTAAATCCTGAAGATGATAACTCAGTGATAAGAGATCTCGACCATAAGTCTTATATCCAATACAAAAATAAAGGTATTATTTCTGAAGGCATGATACCAAAGCTTGACAATGCTTTTAAAGCCTTGGGCAATGGTGCAGCCAGAGTGTTGATAACAAAAGCTGAAAACCTTACTAAATCGGCAGCTACAGGTACTACTATTATTAAAGATGAGGGTTAAAATTTAGCTTTCATTAAATGTGTTTTCAGCTTGTAATAGAGCTGATTATTCCTTTTGCCTGGGTTATTGTTTTTACTTTTTCAAATGTGAGCGAAAGCTTATCGTGCTCTTCCTTGATTCTGCATTTGTCATGGTTCTTTTGAATCCATCCAATTATTGAGGTGAATGTTTGTGATTGATAGAAAGGTGATTTCTGATCGGTGATGAAATGGCATATCATCTTGTTGTTTTTCAGAATAATCCTTTCAATTCCCAGGTTTATGGACATCCATCTTAATCTTACAATTTCAAAAAGCTGAAGTGCAGGCTCCGGTATTTTACCAAACCTGTCAGTCAACCGGGTTTCAAATCTGGTTAACTCTTCTTCTTTTTCAATATTATCAAGCTCCCGGTAAAGCGACATTCTTTCTGACACGCTGCTGATATAGCTTTCCGGGAAGCGTAGCTCAAGGTCGGTTTCTATCTGACAATCATTAAGATATTTCACATTGAAGAAAGCTCCTGATATGTCTGATGGTTGCTCATCTTTAAACAAATCACCAAACTCGCTGTGTTTCAGTTCCTGTATTGCTTCCTCAAGAATCCTGTGATATGTTTCATATCCGATATCTTCAATGAAACCACTTTGCTCAGCTCCGAGGAGATTTCCTGCTCCACGTATGTCGAGGTCACGCATGGCAATGTTAAAACCACTTCCAAGTTCAGAAAACTCTTCAATAGCCTTGAGCCTTCTTCGGGCTTCAGGGGTAACAGATTCCAATGGAGGAGACAACAAATAGCAAAATGCCTTTTTGTTTGAACGGCCTACACGTCCTCTCAGCTGATGAAGATCGCTAAGTCCGAAGCTTTGTGCATGGTTGATAATGATAGTGTTGGCATTCGGAATGTCAAGACCGGATTCAATGATAGTTGTAGCTATCAGGACATCATATTCACCATTAATGAAGTCGAGCATCGTCTTTTCAAGCTTTGAGCCTTCCATTTGGCCGTGGCCAACAACTATTCTTGCCTGTGGACAAGCTTTTCTTACAAATTCTTCAACCTCATGAATATTATGAACCCTGTTGTGAATGAAGAAAACCTGTCCGTTGCGGTCAATTTCATAATTAATAGCTTCCCTGATGATAGCTTCATTAAAACCATGTACCTCAGTGACAATGGGGTAGCGGTTTGGCGGGGGTGTTTGAATTATAGAAAGGTCGCGCGCACCCATAAGAGAAAACTGCAAAGTACGAGGAATAGGGGTTGCTGTAAGTGTCAGTGTATCAACATTTACTTTCAGCTGACGGAGTTTTTCTTTTACAGATACCCCGAATTTCTGTTCCTCATCAATGACAAGCAAACCAAGATCTTTAAACTTAACTTCCTTGCCAACAATCTTATGTGTACCAATAACAATATCAATCTTGCCTTCTGCAAGCTCTTTAAGCGTTTCTTTTATTTCCTCAGGTTTTCTTAGCCTGCTTAGGTATGAAATCTTAACCGGAAAGTCTTTAAGCCTGTCGGTGAAGGTTTTGTAATGCTGAAGGGCAAGGATGGTAGTGGGAACGAGCACTGCCACCTGTTTATTATCGGTAGCAGCTTTGAAAGCTGCCCTGATAGCAACTTCCGTTTTGCCAAAACCTACATCTCCGCACACTAGCCTGTCCATTGGCATGAGCCTTTCCATGTCATCCTTGACGGCCTTGGTAGCTTTTTCCTGATCGGGGGTGTCTTCATACATAAACGAAGCTTCGAGTTCCTGTTGGAGATAAGAGTCAGGTGAAAAGGAAAACCCTTTCTCACTCAACCTCTTGGCATAAAGGGCAATAAGTTCGCGTGCTATATCCTTGACTTTGCTCTTAACCCTTGACTTAAGTTTTTGCCATGCCCCTGAGCCAAGCTTATTGATGCTGGGTTCAGTGCCGTCTTTACCTTTATATTTTGAAATTCTGTGAAGCGAATGAATGTTGACAAGCAGAGAGTCATTATCTCTGTAAACCAGGCGTATAGCTTCCTGAACCCTGCCGTTAACTTCTGTTTTTACCAGTCCGGCAAACTTTCCGATTCCATGGTCGATATGTACCACATAATCGCCCGGATGAAGCTTGTTCAGTTCTTCAATAGAAATAGATTCCTTAGAGCCTGATGTCGTTTGTAATGAATACTTGTGATAGCGTTCAAAGATCTGATGGTCAGTGTACATAGCAATCATCAGGTCGTTATCGTAAAAACCTTCGTGGATAGTAAAATTAACGGGTGAAATCTTTACGTTGAGAGCCTTATCATCGAAGATAGCCTGCAGTCTTTCAATTTGCTTTTCACTGTTTGATAAAATAAAATTTGTGAAACCTTTAGCACTATTTTGCTTGAGATTGGCAGCCAGAAGGTCAAAGTTCTTATTGAAGCCGGGCTGAGGAACAGTAGAAAAGCTGAATTCATGGTCGGCCTGACTATCTTTCTTCAGTCCGAAATATATAGTTGAAAAGCTTTTAAGGCTGTCGGACAGGTTTTTATCATTAGCCAGCATCTCGGGTGACAATGGATTTTCTTCATCCTCAGATACTTTAATGGCATCAGAAAAAGTGGTTTTTATTTGGTTAAGGATTATCTCCCTATCGTGAAAAGCTATGATAAAATCTTTCTTAAGGTAGTTGAATATATCGATTCTGTTTTCCTCTTCCATTCCATATTGAACATTTGGAATGATGGAGATAGAATCAAATTTCTTTATCGAAAGTTGGGTGTTAATATGGAAGCTTCTGATAGAGTCGACCATATCGCCGAAGAAATCAATCCTGTAGGGTTTGTCATAAGAAAAAGAAAAGATATCAATGATACCACCTCTGACAGAATATTGTCCGGGTTCAAAAACAAAGTCCACTCTTTCAAAGCCAAACTCATAAAGGACTTCATTCACAAAATCGGGTGATAGCTTTTCATTTACCGACACATTTAAAGTGTTGGATATCAAAGTGTCGTATTGGATTACTCTTTCAACGAGGGCTTCAGGGTAAGTAACTATAATACAATCCTTTTCTTTTGACGCCCTGTTAAGAACTTCAGTACGTCTGACAATATTTTCCTGTTCAATTTTTCCGTGTCTTATAAGTCTTTTATAAGAAGAAGGGAAGAAAAGCACCTTATTATCATTACAGATAAGAGAAATATCGTCATAAAAATAAGCAGCTTCTTCTTTATCATTAAGGACGATAAAAAGGGGGCGACTTGATTTTTCGATTAAGGAAGCAAAGAAAAAAGCAGGGGAAGAACCTGATAGTCCTTTGATATGCAATCTTTTAACTGAGGAATCACTTAAACATGAAATGATTTCGGTAGTTGTAAAATGGGATTTATATAAGTTCTTAAAGAAATCCGGATTCATTATAAATAAATTGGCCGGTAATTTTAGTCAAGAAAATTCAAAAAGAATAGAAAAAAGAGAAAAAAATGAAAAGGGGAGGGTTTTGTTGGGGTTGAGCAGTGATATTGATAAGTATGAAAGGCATATATTTTAAACAATGAGAAAGTAGTCATAAAAATTGATTTTTAAATAAATAGTGCATATTCCGGATCAAACTTTAACTTGATTCCGGGTAAAGTGAACACTATGTAGTTGCTTGAATTAATTCAATTATGAATTGAAGTATTTTCAAAATATTTAAAATTGTTATACTATCCAACAGCCATTTTTGCAGAATATTTCCATAAATATGGGGGCATTGGCTCATTTAACGCCCATTTAATACTCATAGGTTTTGAACCATAGTGGTCAATTAACTTGCATTCACCTAAAAAAACAGAAGCCATTGAAAAGCCATATTCATCTTGGCTTTTTTCACGAACAAAAAGTAAAATTCTCTTTTTTTCTTGAAGATGATTAATATAGGTTAATCCTTTCCCCTTATCCGGACTAACGGAGTTTTGTGTTTGCCAGTGAAAAATCTTATCACTTAATGCAAAATCTTCGTATAAAGTAGTAGGTGAAAAGTCTTTTGTCGATTTATCTAAAGTGATGAATAATAATTCGGTGTTTTTCTCTTTAGAATATGCAACTCCTTCAATAATTTTACTTTTCTTGTGAAATGTATTGAACCCGAATGCAGATAAAATTTGTTCGCGAGTAAACCTACTATGAAGTTTTAAAGGCTGAGAATAAGGCAGACTAATTTCAGTTTCAAGGAAATCAATTCTATCAATTAGTATTTCAAGAACTTCGATAATCTCTTGTACCAGTATCTCATTTTTGCCAATTGATTTTATACTTTCCTCAAGCGAGTTGAACCCTGCTTCTTTTTGCCAGATGTCATAATGAAGCATCAAACACATTGATTTTTCTTCCTCATTCAATGTGCTAAGTGTAAATTGAAAATTCTTTTGGGCGAGTGATAATATAAATCTAAAATAAGAATTCGAATTACAAGAGAGCCACTTTTTACTGATAGCCCTGTAAATTTCATTCTCATTAATTGTTGAAAAATCTTCTATTTGTTTTGCCTTTACACACAATCTTTTCCAAGTTCCCTTCTTATAAATAAGTTGCAGAGGAATGTGGTAGAAGTTTGAAAAATTCTTAAGTGTAAGAGGCAAAGTTGATTGGTATTTAAAATTGCTTATTTTATTTAGTAATTGATTAATGTTTAATAATGTTGCATTATGTATGTTTTGCAAAACGAAATCTTTTGCTTTTTTTTCCAGATTTATAGTGCACCCTAAAGGCAAATGAGGAAAATCATCCTCCAGTTCTTTTTTAATTGAAGTATTTGTTTTTCCCACCAATGCCCTGAATTTTCCTTCAAAATCGTATTCCGGTCTTGAATTACCAACAAAATCTAGAACCGTTAAACATTCTTTTCCTTCAGCTAAACGTAGACCCCTTCCAAGTTGCTGAAGAAAAATTGTTAAACTCTCTGTTGGTCTCAAGAATAAAACAGTATCAATATCAGGAATGTCAACTCCCTCATTGAATATATCAACAACAAAAAGATAATTGATTTCCTTCACAAGAAGCTTATGCTTCAATTGCTCTCGAAAATCAGCATTATTGCTTACTAAATAATTCGCTTTTAACCCTCGCAATAAGAATTTTTCAGTCATGAATTGGGCATGTTCTTGTGTGACACAAAAACATAAGGCCCTAACGTCATTAATATCTCTAAGGTATTTATTGAGATTGTCAATAATTTCTCCTACCCTTTTGTCGGTTTGTGTATAGATTCTTGTTAGTTCACTTGGTAAATATCTTCCGTTTTGCCATGTAACTTTAGACAAATCAATACTATCTGTAATTCCGAAATACTGAAAAGGACAGAGTAATTTTCTGTTTAATGCTTCCGGTAATCTAATTTCAGATGCGATAGTATCACAGAAATCTTTTAGAATATCTTCTCCATCCATTCTTTCCGGAGTAGCAGTTAACCCTAGAAGTATTTTCGGTTTAAAATAGTTTATTATAGGTCGATAACTATTTGCTGCAATATGGTGAACTTCATCAACTACTATAAAATCATAAAATGAATCTGAAAGCGACAGTGTTTCAATCCTATTATTCAATGTTTGAACAGAAGCAAAAACACAATCGTAACATTCAGGTTCAAGTCCATCTACCCATAACTCTCCAAAATTATTATCTCGTAAAATTCCTTGAAAAGTTGCTTGTGCTTGTTGAAGTATTTCTTTTCTATGAGCTATATATAAAAGTTTTGCACTTGAGTGTTTCTTTTTAAAATTTTTGAAATCAAATGCAGAAATAACTGTTTTACCTGTACCTGTTGCAGCTACAATTAAGTTTTTAAAGCGGTTATGTACCACTCTTTCTGTCGCCAACTTTTCTAATATTTCTTCCTGAAATGGGAATGGGCTAATATCAAAATAAGTAGCAGGATTATTTCTTTCAATAGTCCTCTCCTTCTTCAGGGCAACTCTTAACTTTTCACTATCTAAAGTTTTATTAAATAATTCAAATTCTTTATCCTGCCAATATGTTTCAAATGTTTTTTGAAATTTATCAATGATATGTCCAACCTCTTTTGTCGTTACTTTAAGATTCCATTCCAATCCATTAGTCAAGGCTGAACGAGAAATATTAGATGAACCAATATATCCTGTGTGGAAGCCAGTATTCCTGAAAAACAAATATGCCTTGGCATGCAATCTTTCATTGTCTGTATTGTATGAAACTTTAATTTCAGTGTTTTTCAAACCAGATAAATATTCTACTGCTTTTAAATCCGTAGCGCCCATGTAGGAAGTAGTAATCACTTTTAATTGTCCACCTCTTTCGGTGAACTCAAATAACTCTTTCTCAAAGATTCTAATACCAGTCCATTTGATAAATGAAACAAGAAAATTTATTTTATTTGATGAAAGAATTTCTTTTTTGATTTCGCTTTCAAGAGAAATGCCCGCATTATTACCGGTAAATAATTCGCTTTGGGAAAGTCTTGTATAAGGAGTAATTTCCTTAATATGTCTTTCAAAATCAGAAAAGGGAGAGTCCATTTTTGAGAAAATTGCAGAAAGAATTTTTGCCTCAGTTGCAATCAAATCAGCATTAAAATCTTCATTTCTCAACTCTGTTCTAAGAAGGAAAATTATTTTATTTGAAAGCTCAATTTGTTTTTCAATACTATTTTCTCCTGAAATTTGATTTAGACCAAAACGGATTATCTCAACCAAATACAGAGATAGTACTCTTGCCGCTTCATTTTTATCAATCTCCGTTTCTTTTATGTAGAAGGTTTTTCTATCAATTTCTTTCAACTTAGATAAAACCATTTTACTTATGAGCTGCTCATAAAGCCCTTCTTGAATCATATATTTTGTAGTTGTTCAAATAGAGTTAAAGTTTCTGCGATGTCATTCATTCGTTCTTTGTACCATATTACCCAAGGGTAAACTTTTGGAATTATTTTTACTCCATTCCCATTTTTAAAGGTCATCAATAGAATTTCATCGACAGCTTTTTTCGAAAACTGAGTAGGGTATAATGAATTGTGTAATTTAACAATGTTTTTATCATCTGTAGTTACAGTCAATGCCCCAACTTGTATGATAAATGGATAATTATCAATAACATGAAATTCAGTCTGACGTGAATAATCATTTAATCTTATTCTAAGTTCGTCAATTATTTTATTCAATTCATCATTATTCATTTTATTGTCATTTATTGTAAATCAAACTTCATTTTTCAGATATCATATATAGTTTATAAAATAAGTTATCCCTTGCATATAATCATATTCAGAACGCGTCAACAATGTGCTCGATGCTATATCCATTTTAAAAGAGTGTTAAAGAAGTAAAAATTGCTCGGATATAGCATTCTGAGGATCCTCCGGCTCCAATATAAATATCAAAGTAATTCATCGATAACGATTTACATGGGTTTTTACTTTTTATGGGTTTTAGTTTACACTCATAAACAGGAATAAATATAAAGCCTAAAATAGTTATTTTATTATAATTTTCAATATAATTCATTTGGATTTTAATAGAATTGAACTACTGATCAGTTTATTTTTTATAGAGTAGAATTATAGAATTAAACATTATTTTGAAGATGATATTTGTACTTACGAGTTAAGGTTTAAAGATACCTACTTACTCCGAAAACCAATTTTTTTCTTGATAATTTTCCTGAACCAATTTTTGAAAAAGATATT
>CAYUEI010000080.1:0-12019 GCA_964443445.1 uncultured Prolixibacteraceae bacterium
ACTGCACCCTAAAAACAGGATGATTGTAAATATCATTAATAAAGATCTCATAATTGTTAATTTATATTTCGTAGTTCAATGACATTAATAACGGAATTAATGATAACAGGAATCCAATTATCAGTTAACCAGTACTTCAGACGGTGTTATTATTAGTAAAATTAGAATTTAAAATTTATTATTTGAAAAGTATTTATTTTTTAGTTTGAATAGTCACCATAATTATCAAAGATTTTAAAAACAAGTTCTGATAATTTATCTTTTGTGGAAAATGAATTGGGTATCAAAAGTCGACATCAAGGGTTTACCCTACTATGATATCGTTTTCTATTCAATTATTATATCATATTTATTCAACAATCCCCTAATCCCTGATATTGAAAATTTAGCCTTTTTAATTTTGTTATTTTCAGGATCTATTGAATAGTTGACAGATGTTCGGAAATCTGCCTTTTCGATTGTAGAATGGTCAAATACGGCTCCTGAGAGGTCGCAATTGTCAAACAGCGATTCTGACAGATCGCACTCAGAAAAATCAACTTCCCTCAATTGCGTATTGATGAATCTTGTTCTTTTAATCTTAGTCTCGAAAAATGAAGAATGGTTTAAAATGCAGTTTTCAAAACTGAAAGAAAGGCCGAACTCATTACAGTGTTTGAAATTCAACCCTAACATCTTGCAATCTCTGAATTTTATCTCACGGAAAGCAGTCTTTAAAAGTTTAGTCAGACTGAGATTACATCCACTAAATGTGCAATTTATAAAAATGAAATCAGAAAGGTTAGCATTTGAAAAATCACTACTTTTAAACTTGCAGTTGTCATACTCCCCTTTCTTCAAAGGAGTTTCATTGAAATCAACTTTTTCAAATATTTTATCTTCAAAGTATTCCTGTTCCATAATTTTTGATCATTTTATTTAAAAGATGTTTAATAATTATACTCATTATCCCTGTATTTTCAGTTTTTATTAAAGAAATCACGCATTATAAACCACGCCTTCTTCTTTTCCCCTTTTTCCGATAACAACCCCTTTCTGTTGTATCCGTTCTGATATACAGGATGCATCCTGCCCAGCGATTTGTAATCAAATAACAACCATGGACATACCCCGCACAAATGAGGTATGGTGGAGAACATTTCAATCTGATCTTTGTAAATGTTAGCCTGATAATCTTCATTCCAGTTATTGGCTTCATCGGATGGTCCTTTTGTATTGCCATACAAGGCCTCTCCCCCAAACTCAGAAATAAATACAGGTTTATTTTTGTATTTCAGCTTCCATTTAGTTTCAGCCGGAATACCCTGCCAGGGAACGTACCAGCCGATATATTCATTAAGAGAAATTATATCTGAGTATTTGTAAAGTGTATCCCAAACATCAAATATATTGTTTTGATATCCTTGAGTGTTAACAACATGGGTTATCAAACGGGTAGAATCCAATGCCCTGCATTTTTCAGTCAGTTTTATCAGCTCCTCATTTCTGTCAGGCGTAAAATAATAGGTTTCATTTGATAAGCTCCAGATGATTACACTACACCTGTTCTTATCCCTTTGAATCATTTCATTGAGCATTTTTTCCATTTTATCCGGGATATCAGTATCAGAAAACTTTATATGCTGATATATAGGCAGCTCATCCCAAACCATCAATCCCATTCTTTCTGCTTCCCTGATCATATTTTCATTGTGTGGATAGTGTGCCAGTCTTACCATGTTGCAGCCCAACTCTTTTGCAGCATTCAGCAATATTCTTGCATCTTCATCTGAAAAAGCCCTGGAAGCTGTGTAAGGATTTTCCTCATGAATATTCACAGCTTTAAGGAAAACCGGGGCATTATTAAGCCGGATTTCATTGTTTTCTACCTCAATACAACTGAACCCTATCTGATCATGAATTGTGTCTGTTTCGCCTTCTATTTGGACTCTGTAAAGCCTTGGATTTTGAGGTGACCAAAGCTCAAATTTATTAGCAAACAGAATCTCAGCCCTGCCCTTCTCATCTGTCTGGGTTTCATATAAAATGCCTGCTTCAGGAATCTTTATTATAATCTTCTGTAATAAATTGCTTCCATCTATTTGAATATATCCCTGAATGGTTTCCAGACTACCTTTTTTGAGCTGAATGTTATAATCGGAAATGAAAGTTTTACCGGTTTTTATCAAAACAACATCGCGGGTAATACCCCCATAGTTAAGCCAGTCATAACCCTTTCCCGGAATTCCGTTTTCATATCGGCTATTATCAACCTTAACGATTACAGTGTTATTTCCTTGCAAAACCTTATCAGTAATTTCAAATTGAAAAGGGGTAAACCCTCCTTCGTGACTGCCAATCTTTTTACCATTAAGATAAACATCAGTAATATAATTAACTGCTCCAAAATGAAGAAACAACCTTTGTCCTGGTACTGGTGAATAATCAAATTGCTTTTTATACCAAACTGTTCCTTCAAAATAAGTTAACTCACACAACTGAGAATTAAAATCTCCGGGGACATTTAATGTTGGTCCACCATCAAAAGAATATTCAAAAAAATCTGTTTTCTTTTCAGCCTTCTTTTCAAGCCACACCTGACGCCACTCACCTGTTCCGGTAGGGTCAATTATCACATTCCACTTACCGTTCAAACTTATATAGTCTCTTGAATAAGGATTGATCATTGATGTTTCCTGCCCAGCAACAAACAAGAATTGCAAAAGAGCATAAATCAGCATTATGGTTTTCTTCATTGGCTGATAATTTGTTTTTTTTAGGCAAATTACATTTTTTATTTATTACTGTATCATCAACTAAAATCACATTTATCGAATTCAGCATATAAAAGGGCGTCCTTAATGAGCGTCCCTGAAATGTTCAATATTTAATTTAATCAATCTATCGATTTGTATATGAAATTTTTAAACCGTACTGTTCCGTTTCCCATTGAACACAAGCCTATCCTTAAACTCATAAAACCACTCAGTACATTATGATGTAATCCCGAAACTTCAAGAGAATTTTCAATTTTAATCCAGTTATTGTCATCACGACTGTAAAACATATCCACAGTGTTGTTTACATTCTTTAATCGCAGATAAACATGTTTATCAATTACTTTCTTTTCTGTCTGGAATTGCCATCCTCTCAGATTTGCCAATATATTCTCTTCGTCAGCCAATATTCCAGAGGCGTAACTGCTATTGTAAAATAACACCAAACCCCCTATTGCATCTCCTTCAATTTGCATCTCAACTTCAGCAATATATGAATGGTTAGAAGGAATACAAAGCATTGGTGAACAATCGCCTACTAAAGAACCTTTACCTTTTATTATCAAATCATTATCTGCAAAATAAAAACGGGTGGTATCATATTCCCCAAAGAATTTCCAATGAGGTTTCAGCTTATAACCATCAAAATTATCATTCAATGTGTACATTGATTTCCTTTCTGCAAGATCAGGTTTTTTAATTGGCTTATCGGTCTGTATTCCTGCCGGAGTTTTAAACCATCCGTCAGCTGTCCATTCAACAGGTTGAAGCAGTGTTTGCCTTCCTTTATTGTAAAAACCATTCTCATATGCATGGAACAAAATCCACCACTTTCCATTAGCATCTTCAAATAAAGTTGCATGCCCCTTGGAACACCATTTCTCGTCACTATTAAGCGTTCTTTCTATCGGATTGTATGGAGAATTCTCCCAAGGTCCAAAAGGCGATTTTGATCGTGCTGATATAACCATGTGGCTCGTAGCAGGACCTGCAGTTCCTCCCTCGGCAACTGTCAGATAATAATACTCTCCCCTTTTTGATATTTTAGGGCCTTCAAGACAAAAACACTCTATCGACCATTCCCTTGGAATTGGCCAGCCACCGTACACGTATTTTACTTCTCCGGTAACCCGAAGGCCATCTTCCGATAAAGGCACAAAACCTCCATGGCTGAAATACAGGAATCTGTTTCCTTCCGAATCTTCAAAATGCCCCGGATCAATACCATCAACCTTCAAATCAACAGGATCACTCCATTTGCCGTTTATTGAATCGGCACAGATAACATAGTTGGTATTGCTGGCAGGAAAATATATATAATACTTGTTTTTAAACTTAACAAGATCGGGAGCCCACACTGAACCAACATATTTATAGAGCGTATTAACAACAGGACTCCAGTTTATAAGATCATCAGACTGCCAGATAAGTAAGCCCGGATAATACTCAAACGAAGAATGAACCATATAATATTTCTCGCCATCCTTTAAAATGCTTGGATCAGGATAATCACCCGCAAAAACAGGGTTAATGAAATAATCTTCTCCAATTCCATTTTTTGATGTTTGAAATTGAGCTGAAGCTATCAGGCTTATGCAAAAAATCATTGCCGCTGATAGAAATATCTTTAAAATTATTCGTTTCATATTCATCATATTAATTAATCACAATTTTTCAACACTTTAAATGTTTCTACCTAATCATCTTCGTACACCTGCACAAAATACATCTGAGGTTTAAAGTTATATTATAACGATTATGAATTGGTAAATCCAAAATAAGAAAATTATTTTATAATTCTTGTTATTGAATAATTTATCACCAGCAAATATTGACTCGAATTATTAAAATTTTTAAATTTGTTATAGTATTAATGAAGATTGAAAATACAGAGGGTGAACTGCTGAGCAAAGATTTGATTTAATACAATTTTTCATTTCTGAATGTATCATTAGATTTTATTATAAGTATCAATTAATAAGTTTAATCTGAAAACGAAAAAATTCATTTTCAGATTAACTTCTTGTTGGGACATTTTTCCTGAGAATTAAATCTCAGGGAAAAATTTTCATACTACTAATCAAGTGCTTCTCATTTAAGTAAAAGGAATTTATTGGATTTAAAAGATATTCTTGTTTATGTGCAATAATGATATACCTATGTGATATACAATGTATATATATGAAAACAGTATCACTTAAAATAGATGATTCTATATTTGGAGAAACAGAGAAGATCCTCTCCAGAATTAAGATTCCAAGAAATCGATATATCAATGAAGCATTAGAACATTATAATAAATATCAGAACAGGCAATTGCTTGAAAAAAAGCTCAGGTTTGAATCAAACCTTGTTAAAGAAGACTCAATGAATGTTTTAAAAGATTTTGAAAGGATTGATTATGTCGATTAAACAATATTAAATCTGGATTGTAGATTTTAATCCCCAAATAGGAACTGAAACAGGAAAAACAAGACCTGTTTTAATTATTCAGACCGACTTACTAAATAATATTCCCCATCCATCCACAATTATCTGTCCAATTACAACAAAAGTAAAAAAGGACTCAGATGTTTTAAGAGTTCATATAGAAAAAGGAATGGCCAATATAATTAAAGACTGTGATATAATGATTGACCAGATCAGAGCTGTTGATAATTCACGATTAATTAAAAAAGATTGGTGTATTGCCTTCATCCTTGATTGATACAGTGAAAGAAAATATTATAATAACACTTAATTTGGAGTAAGAATTTATATGAGAAATTTCTATAAAGAATCAACTATCAATCTTCCAACACTTTAAACAACCTCTTTTAGAAAGTATTTCTTCTTAAACCACAATGCCAGATTAACAAGAGCTATCATCACCGGAACTTCTACCAAAGGTCCAATAACTGCTGCAAAGGCTTCTCCTGAATTTATCCCGAAAACAGCTATGGCAACGGCTATAGCCAGTTCAAAGTTGTTGCTTGCTGCAGTAAAAGATAAGGTTGTTGATTGCTCATAAGTTGCTCCAATCTTTTTGCTCATAAAGAATGAAATTAAAAACATCAAAACAAAATATATTAACAATGGTATAGCTATCCTCACTACGTCAAGCGGTATTTTCACTATATACTCTCCTTTCAGCGAAAACATTACCAATATTGTAAACAGTAATGCGATTAAGGTCAAGGGACTGATAACCGGAACAAATTTTGTCTCATACCATGTTTTATCTTTTACCCTTATCAGAACGAATCTGGTCAGAAAACCAGCAATAAAAGGTATTCCCAAATAAATAAATACACTTCCTGCAATTTGTCCAATAGTTATTTTTTCAACAGCATCGCTTACCGGCAGACCAAACCAGCCGGGCAAAACAGCAATGAAAATATATGCATATATTGAAAAGAAAAGAACCTGAAATATTGAATTAAAGGCAACCAGTCCGGCAGCATATTGTCTGTCACCTTTGGCAAGATCGTTCCATACTATTACCATTGCAATACATCTGGCTAAACCTATCAGAATCAAGCCGTACATATAATCAATATTGAACTTAAGAAAGATAATAGCCAGAATAAACATCAATACCGGACCAATAATCCAGTTCTGTACAAGGGATAATCCCAAAACCTTATAGTTTTTGAATACATCACCCAATTCTTCATATTTCACCTTTGCTAAGGGCGGATACATCATCACTATCAACCCAATAGCTATAGGAATGTTAGTCGTTCCTGACGACATGCTATTCCAGAATTCAGCTACTCCGGGACTATACCAACCTAAAAAAACTCCAATAATCATTGCCATGAATATCCAGAGGGTCAGATATCTGTCTAAGAATTTTAATTTCGTCTTCATAGTAAATTAACAATTTGAGCAATTACAATTTGGTGATGTCTTCCGAAGTATACCTTCAGTAAAAGCCATACCTGGCTTTGCACTTATAACCCCAGATCAGAAACTCAACCCACAGGAACGGCAATCCATGCATCATTGTATATTTTATTCTCTTTTTTCTGTTGATAAAATCAACTAGGTCAAGCGGACTAACAATATTACAAATTTTACATCCTATGGACAAATTAGTAGTTAATTTTACCTGGAATAATACGTAAAATGACTCATGGTTATATTTGCTTTAACCTTCAACATAAGCCCAATAACTAAAGACTCATTTAAAATGGAATCTCTTTCTTCCATATATATACCAATTTAAATTTCTTTAATTTTTACTTTGAAACAACTTGGAAATTACATTTCTACTATAATATCTTTCTTTTTCAAGTGTTTAGTTGAAGTATCCCATGAAAATACAGGATTCACTTTTGTCTAATTGTCCACTTTTAATATCAATTAGTGACCTATGTTAATAATTGTTTATAATAATTTTATGACGATTTATACATTAGGATAAAATAATTTTAACCATAATTCAAAACTACTGATTTTCAATCCTGAAAAAAGGTTAATAACAATGAAACTAACAATATCACCAAATACAGGAAAAAGTAAAATAATAATATAAAATGAAACATTTATTACTAATGAAAAGAAAGAATTCAATCAAATTTAAACTTATGAAAACTACTAAACTGATTAGGTGCGCTTTGTGCGTGACAGTTTTTGCAGCATTTGGCTTAGTCGGGTGTGAGAAGTTGGAGATTTTTTCAATAGATGCGCCCTCTGACCTGCAAAGCAGGATCGACTCAATTGCTGCTGTAAAAGCAAGTCAAAATACAGGTGACACTATTTACATCAACATTGCTACGGCAATAGCAGGCCCTGAAGATAACAGTGCCGGATGGTGGGCTTTTTTTTCCGATTATTTTGCCATTCCATCTAACAAATTATTGCATTTAGAATTTGTTAACCACGGTACAGGAGTTAACAACTGGAACAATTGGAACCTTGCTGTTACCAACGAAATAGCCGACCGGGATGCCGACGGCTATCAAGAATACTTTTTGCTTCGTTCTGATGCTTACGGCTGGGGAAATGGCGATTACGATGGAGCTATGATTTCCCACAACTACCCCGATACTGACGGAGATGGAGATATTTGGAACGATTTTCGTAAAACCATGCAAGGTGCTTATGTTAGTATAGATGTTGACCACTCGGCTACGGGAAATGTTTTTGTAACAGCTACTGCTGTAGGTACAAATGGCGTAACGCTTGTTGAAACTTATCAACAACCCGTTTCTGCTACTGCCGATATCACAGCTTTTTTAGTTTGCGATGGCAGCTTTTTCGAGATGAAAAAAGCATATCTTTTACCTTCAAAAGTTACGGTTGTTGAAGACGTTAGTCCCGTTTCAATAACTATTGAAGGAGCTCCAGCTGTTGTTGAATTAGGCAACGAAAATTTCTGGGGTAGTGCAAAAGCTACTGTTGTATACTCTGATGGATCATCTGAGCTAGTTGATTCTTCTGATATTTCATTTACTGTCATTCCTGATATGACAACACTCGGAAAAAAGACTGTAAGTGTTGCGTACAGCAAAACAAAACAAGGAGCATACGGAAGGGCTATATCAACTGTGTATTATCTGGAAGTAACTAACCCTGTATTAAGCCTCGAGGTTACTACTTTACCAACTATAAACAAGTATTATTTTTATAGCAGCGACTCAATTCTATTTAATAAAACCGGAATTGTTGTAACAGGAACATATTCCGATGGAACAAAAGGTGTTATACCAAATGAGACACTTCTCTTTGGTAAGATTCCAGCTGCCGCAGGATCTCAATCTGCTGTTATTTCATATGTTGGTGCAACAAAAACAGTGACTACAAATTGCCCAGTAACTCTTGTAAAGGGAGTTAGTCAGGTCGGTGCTACTGATTTTTCATCAGCATGGTGGTCTGCTTTCTCATCTGACTATGCCGTTGCTTCGGGTTCGAGCAAGAAAATTACTATGTATTGTTACTCAAACAATATAAATAACTGGAACAGCCCATGTACAATCCTTCGTAAAGCTGATTTAACTGAATATGCCGTAGTCCGCATGGATAATTTTGGCTGGGGTACAGGTTATAGTACAGCCGTCCTTACCAATGACTGGAATTGGGATATTTTTACCCAAAATATTAATAGCTCAAAGGTTGAAATCACTGTGACCAATAATGGTGACAATACTGCCAATATACTTTATAATGTTACTTACGCTAATGGAGAAATCCATTTCCAAAAGTATGAAGGTGTAACAGTTGACAGTTCTGATTTGAGTTGTGCACTCGTAACAGAGGGGTCTTATCTCGTAATTATTGAATAATCACAAAGAAAAATATTAAGACTATGAAATATTCATATTTAATACTGTTGGGATTACTGGCGCTCGCACCTGCAACATTCGCAGGAAGCACAGGAAATGCCAACCAAATGTCAATTACTCAGACAGACAATAAAACAGTTAAAGGTAAAGTTGTTGGCGAAAACGGCGAATCGCTTCCAGGAGCAACCGTGCAACAAAAAGGTACATCCAATGGCGTCATTACAGATATTGATGGTAACTTCTCTATTTCTGTTTCTTCAGATGCAACACTGAACATATCTTTTATTGGATACAAAAGCACTGAGGTAACCGTTAAAGGAAAAACTGAACTCGGCAACGTTATTTTAGTATCCGAATTAAGAGAAATAGATCAGGTAGTTGTAATCGGCTACGGTACACAACGCAAGGTCGACCTTACGGGTTCTGTTGCAATTGTTAACGCAGAAGAAATGAAGAAAGTATCTCATTCAAATATATCAACAATGCTTGAAGGTAAGGTATCCGGAGTTCAAATCACTAGTGACGGACAACCGGGAGCTGACCCAATAGTACGTATCCGTGGTATCGGTTCTTTCGGTAGTACTTCTCCTCTTTATATTGTTGACGGAGTACCAATGGGTACAACCATTCGCGACTTCTCGCCAAACGATATAGAAACCCTTCAGGTACTTAAGGATGCTTCAGCTGCTGCAATCTACGGTTCGCGTGCAGCCAACGGAGTAGTAATCATTACCACAAAGCAGGGTAAAAAGAACGAAGCCATGAAGATTGATTACAAAGGTTACTTTGGAATCGACCAGGTGCAAAGTGGTGTTTATGATGTAATGGACTCATATCAATATGGTAAGTACATAACAATGGCATTCAAGAACAGTGAAATGGATGTTCCTGCCGGATATAATCCTGAAAGTCCGAAATATATCGATCCAAATCTTGTAAACACAAATTGGTTCAATGAGTCGTTTAAAACAGGTATCCGTCAGAATCATAACGTTAATATTTCCGGAGGTGGTGCTAACAATACTTACAATATCGCTCTCGACTATTATGGACAGGAAGGAACTATGGTTGGTGCCGGCCCGAACTTCGATCGCTACACAGCTCGTGTCAACAATTCTATGGATGTTAAGTTTATCAAGATAAAAACCAATATAGTATACAGCCACAGCAATCAGGACAATATGGGACTTAGCAACGCCAATGAATGGGTACAGGGACTTTATGGTGCTCAATACCCGGTTATGGCTTCAGCTCTTCTCATACCTCCAACTATCAAGGCTTACGATGAATCAACTTGGGTACTTGATGATAAAATTTCATCTGCTTCAGAATACAGTTACGACTCATATGGTTATGGAACTTACTATGACGATGTTCATGGAGACTTACGTGTAACAAACCTTTTGCTAACTAACAGCCTCTTGAAAAGAAACTCAGTTGTTGACCGCATTGTTGCTTCAGGTTCAGCTAACGTTGACCTTATTGGAATGGTCGGCCAAAAAAGCACTAATCACAAGTTAGATTATAACATTAACCTGTCATACAGCAAGACAATCGCAAAAGACTTCACTTTCATCCCTGCATTTATCCAGAGTACAACAAACTACCTGGCAAAGAGCAATGAAACATTGACACAGGGTTATCGGAATTTTAGCGACGCTCTGATTGAAAACACAATAAGCTATGATGGTAAATTCGGACTTAGCCATATCAATATGGTTGTAGGCCAGACTTTCCAACATGAACTTTACCACACTATTACAGCAAAAGGAGTAAACATGCCGGAACCTTATTACCTGCAGGTAAATAACGCAGAGGAAACAGCAGCAACAAGTTACGAAAGCGAACACGTACTGGCATCGTATATTGGTCGTATCAACTATGATTTCGATGAAAAATACCTTATATCGCTTACCGCACGTCGTGATGGCTCAAGCCGCCTTTCTTCAGAAGATCGTTGGGATTGGTTCCCTTCTGTATCTGCAGGCTGGCGTATAGACCGTGAGAGCTTTTTCCCAGTAGCCAAATCAACAATAAACCTGCTAAAGATTAGGGGTAGCTATGGTGAACTTGGAAATGAAAACATCGGTGAATATCAATACATGGATATTATGTCACGTGGCAATTATACTTATAGCTTTGGAAATAATAAAGTCACTGGCTCGGCTATATCAAACTATGTAAATACTGCCATCAGATGGGAAAAGAAAAAAACTCTTGACTTTGGTCTCGACCTTGGCATGTTCAATAATAAATTGGAATTCACATTCGACTGGTATAAATCAACATCTGAAGACCTTCTCTATAGCGTAGCTGTTCCCGCAAATGCTGGTGCTACAAACGGAACAGTAACAATGAACGCAGCTACTATGGAAAACTCAGGTATGGAGTTTTTAGTTGCTTATCACAATTATGACAACGCTGTGAAGTTTGATATTTCTGCAAACTTATCTACCTTAAACAACAAAGTAACTAAACTTGGCGTTTCTGGCGAACCTCGTTCTGATGGTTACTGCCGCACAGAGGTTGGCCGTGAAGTTGGCGAATTTTATGGTTACGTTTACGAAGGTATCTTCCAATCAACGGAACAAATCAGCAATCATATAAACGCTGAAGGAGAATTAGTCAATCAGCCTGGAGCACAACCCGGCGATGTGGCTTATGCCGACCTTAACCTCGACGGGGAGATAACCAATGAAGATCAGGATTTCCTGGGCAGTGGTTTACCAAAAGTTCATTATGGTTTGAACGCACGTGTTGAATGGAATCATTTTGACCTGAGCATATCCACTTTCGGAGCTGCAGGTTTTAAAGCAGTAGATTTTGTTGACGTAACTTTGCGCAGCTCATATGGTGCACTAAACAAGGATGTTAGCCTGTTGAATGCATGGACACCGGATAACACAGACACCGATGTGCCTCGCGTTGCTTACAAATCGTCAGGTTCAATTACCAATGATATGTTCAGCCAGCGTTTCCTGCAAGATGCATCCT
>CAYUEI010000081.1:0-11828 GCA_964443445.1 uncultured Prolixibacteraceae bacterium
GGAGAGAATCGGGTCAGGGGTCGTATACACTTAAAAACAAGTTCACCCCTACTTCTATTCCTGACAGCAATGACTCTGAACCAAACGATGAAGCTGTACAAGCATTCTCTATACAACCAAATTTGCCCTTAACAGGGCATATCGGATATATGTCAAACGAAAGGGTATCTGATAATGTTGACTGGTATAAAATAACACTTCCAAATGATGGTGAACTGAAAGTTTGGGCAGATGTTGACAAGTCGCTGGATATTGCAGTTGAATTCTTTGAAAAAACTGGTACATATTGGATTGGCGACCGCTTTTATGTTGGTGGTACTGGTGTTTGTGATACAACAAAACGCAGTGACCTGATGGCCGGGGAATATTACGTTAGGATTTGGAGAGAATCGGGTCAGGGGTCGTATACACTTAAAAACAAGTTCACCCCTACTTCTATTCCTGACAGCAATGACTCTGAACCAAACGATGAAGCTGTACAAGCATTCTCTATACAACCAAATTTGCCCTTAACAGGGCATATCGGATATATGTCAAACGAAAGGGTATCTGATAATGTTGACTGGTATAAAATAACACTTCCAAATGATGGTGAACTGAAAGTTTGGGCAGATGTTGACAAGTCGCTGGATATTGCAGTTGAATTCTTTGAAAAAACTGGTACATATTGGATTGGCGACCGCTTTTATGTTGGTGGTACTGGTGTTTGTGATACAACAAAACGCAGTGACCTGATGGCCGGGGAATATTACGTTAGGATTTGGAGAGAATCGGGTCAGGGGTCGTATACACTTAAAAACAAGTTCACCCCTACTTCAATTCCTGATGGAAATGATGCTGAACCAAACGATGAAGCTATACAAGCAATTGCAATTCAAATGAATATCAATAACACAGGGCATATTGGATATATGTCAAACGAAAGGATTTATGATAATGTTGACTGGTATATTTTGAATATTCCTGAAAATATGGACATAGAAATCATTACTTCGCCTGGAAAAAAGTTAGACACTTATGAAGAGTTGTATAATCAGTCGATGGGTTTTATAACCAGCTGCTCTTTCTGTGGGGGATTAGGTGAAAATGATTCTTTGAGAAAAGAAAATCTTCAACCGGGGAATTATTATTTAAAAATTGGCACATCATCAGGTTATGGTTCATATCAAGTGATTGCAAAGAAACGAGTCACAACAAACGTCAGCAATTCATCTCTCAGTAAAATAGATTTTTATCCAAATCCGGCATACGGGAGGATATTTATCAAGACTTACACTGAAGGAATTGAAGAATTGAAAATTTATGATTCGACAGGTAAGTTATTCTCCCGTTATTCAAATATAAAGTCGAACAGTGTGACTGAATTACTTATCCCCAACAAAGGTTTATATTACTGTGTTTCATCAATAAAAGGAAAGACTAAAGTAGTAAAAGTCATGGTTTTATAAAAAAGCATATTACATTTATCACTTTCATTTAAACACAAAAAAAGAGCTGCATAAACTACAGCTCTTTTTTGATATCTAAATCTAATTATTTCTTGTACACTTTTTTGTATCCATAAACTGCTTCATCGCCAAGCTCTTCCTCAATACGAAGCAATTGGTTATATTTCGCCATACGGTCGGAGCGACTTAAGGATCCTGTTTTAATTTGGCCGCTATTAGTAGCAACAGCAATATCGGCAATTGTTGAATCTTCAGTTTCACCTGAGCGGTGTGAAGTAACAGATGTATAACCTGCACGATGGGCCATTTCAATAGCATCGAGGGTTTCAGTAAGAGTACCGATTTGATTCACCTTGATAAGAATTGAGTTAGCAGCGCCAAGTTCAATACCTTTCTTCAGATATTCAACATTAGTCACAAACAGGTCATCACCAACCAACTGGCATTTACTTCCAAGCTTTTGAGTAAGAGCAACCCAGCCGTCCCAGTCGCCTTCTGCCATACCGTCTTCAATTGAATCGACAGGATATTTGGAAGCCAGTTCTGCAAGATAATCAGCCTGTTGAGCTGAATTTCTTTTTACACCTGTAGCACCTTCAAACTTTGAATAGTCATATATGCCATCTTTGTAAAATTCTGAAGCAGCACAATCTAATGCAATCGTTACATCTTTGCCGGGAACATATCCTGCATTTTCAATAGCTTTGATAATACTTTCAAGAGCATCTTCTGTTCCTTTAAGTGTAGGCGCAAAACCGCCTTCATCACCAACAGCTGTACTTAAACCCCTGTCATGAAAAATCTTCTTCAGATTGTGGAATACTTCTGCACCCATTCTCAAACCTTCTCTGAAAGAAGGAGCGCCCACAGGGCGAATCATAAATTCCTGAAAAGCAATAGGAGCATCGGAGTGAGAACCCCCATTGATGATATTCATCATTGGAACAGGAAGAGTTTTGGCATTTACCCCACCAATATATCGGTATAAAGGAAGTTCCAGGTAGTTAGCAGCAGCTTTCGCTACAGCAAGAGAAACTCCAAGAATGGCATTTGCGCCAAGTTTTCCTTTAGTTTTAGTACCATCGAGGGCGATCATCTTTTTATCAATCTGAACCTGGTCAAAAGCACTCATACCTTCAATTTCAGGGGCAATAATTGTGTTGACATTATTAACTGCCTTCAGAACGCCTTTTCCAAGATAACGGTTTTTATCACCGTCTCTAAGTTCAATTGCTTCGTTTTCACCTGTTGATGCTCCGGATGGAACAGCTGCTATACCTTTAATCCCACTTTCGAGGGTTACTTCTACTTCTACAGTTGGGTTTCCTCTTGAATCGAGGATTTCTCTGCCAATAATTTGTTCTATGTACATATATTTGAATTTTAAATTATTAGTTAAACACTGCATTATGAACGAAAAAAAGACTGAAAAGTTTAGATGAATAAAAGATTATTTTATGGGATTTATTTGAAGATTATAATCATTTAGCATATCCCATAAAATATCAACAGTATCAGAAATAACTTTCCGGCAAATGATTTTGTGATGTTTTCTGTCCTGAATGTCAGCTTCAGAAGCATGTTTTCTGATTATCTCCCCACAATTGACAGTCCCGTATAATTCCTTAACTTTTTTATCAAGCTCCCTGACTTTTCTGTAAGAAAATAGTTTTCTCTCCATGTCTTGCGGATCGTCATTGCCCATAGCCAAGCCAATAACCATAAAACTTCCGGTTACAGCTCCGCATTTTTCTCTAAGTCGTCCCATTCCTCCACCAAAAGTTGAAGACACTAATTTTGCCGACTTATAATCAAGGTTAAAATCGTCAGCGAAAGCGAGTAAAACTGATTGTGAACATGCGTACCCCTGATCGAAAAAAGATAAAGCTGCTGAAACAGTAGATGTTTTTGTGTTCATAAGTGTCTATATAAAAAAACAAAGATGATAAAAATATTTTATTTTTGATTTTGATAACATAAGGAGTAAATGGTGATAAAAGGAGTAAAAAAAGAAGTTCGTTCAAAGAATAATGCACTAATTTTAAGCGCATTAATACCATTTGTCGTAATACTTACCACTAATATTCTATTTGCAAATATAAATCATATTGAATTTCAATCTCTTAAACAAGGACTTCCCCATCAGCTCGTAAAAAGTATATTCAGAGATAATAAAGGTTTTATTTGGTTTGGCACACAGGAAGGATTAGCCCGCTATGATGGTTACGACTTCAGGATATACAATAGCTCTCCCAATGATTCAAATACCATTTGTCACAGCACCATTAATGTAATATCTGAAGATAGAAACAATAATATATGGATAGGGACAGTTGATGGGTTAAGTCTATACAATCGGGAGAAAGACAATTTCATCAACTATACGAGTTATATAAAAAATAAGTATGTACTGGGGAATGTATCTATAAGTTCAATTTATGACGACAATAAGGGCAACATCTGGATTGGCACAATAGGAAACGGCATAATAAAGCTAAACCTCAAAAACCTGACTTCAACCTTTTATTACAAAAATGCGGAAGACATAAATTCTCTTAATTCCAATTACATTACAAGTATAGTATCTTACAAAAAAGGAATTGCCATTGGTTCTTACGAAGGGGTAATTCTTTTTGATACTATAAGCAATAAATTTAGCAATATCCAAAAAAACCCTGAAGATATAAACAGTCTGAGTAATAACAATATAAATTCTATTTACACTAAAGACGGCTCAGAATTTTGGGTTGGGACTCAAAATGGTCTGAACAGAATAAATGCAAAGGATGACAATATCAGGGTTGAAAGAATTCCACTTAAAGATAGAAACGGTCAGACTTCTGACAAGATGATAATATGCCTGACCGGAGATGGCAATAGTAATATTTGGGTTGGGACAGATAATAATGGACTATACTCGTATAATACTCATACAAAAGCAGTCAATTATTTCTATTATGAAGAAGGCAATCCAAACAGTATAACAAGCAATACAATAAACAGTATTCTAATTGATAATGAGGAGATTTTGTGGATAGGATCAAGCCACAGGGGAGTATGTTATTACAACAACTCATTTAAAAAATTTGAGCATTATAAAAGAAACATATACGATAAAAATACTCTCAGCGACAATGATGTAAGAGCCTTTATACCAGACAGTGAAGGGAACATTTGGTTAGCAACTGATGGAGGTGGAATATGTAAATTTGATCCAAAAACAAGGAAATACATAAAGACCATTAATATTGAAGAAATCAATAAATTGTCGAACAATGCAGTAACCAGCATAACAATTGATAAAGAAAACAACATTTGGGTTGGAAGCTGGATGGGGGGCATAGATAAGTTTTCGAAAGATGAAAGGTTTCTGAAAAATTACAAGGTTGAAGGATTTCCGGATGTTGGGAATAATAAAATAGTAAGCCTTTTAATTGATAAAAAAGGGAGGTTATGGGCAGGAACATCGGGTAGTGGAATTTACTTATTTGATAAATCAAAAGATATGTTCTCTCAAATAACATCTCTGAATGAAAAACTTGATATAAACACCCCGCTTTTTGTCATCAAGATATTCAGCGATTCTGACAATACAATTTGGGTAACAACAATTTACGGTCTATTAAAAATAACGGAAACAAGTGAAGGCAACTTTAAAGCTACGACATATTACAGTTCAGATCAACCCGGGAGTATAAGCAGCAACAGGGTAAGTACAATATATGAAGACCGGCAACAGAACATCTGGGTTGGAACAGAAGATATGGGTTTGAATCTGTATTCGAAAAAAGACAATTCATTTACTTCATTTCAAATGAAGGATGGACTTCCTAACAATTCAATAAAGGGAATAATAGAAGATAAATCAGGCAATCTGTGGATTAGCACTTATAAAAGTTTATCGATTTTTAATTACAAAGAAAAGTCCTTCACAAATTTCGATGAAAACGACGGGTTAAGCGGTATTGGGTTTTATAACAATTCCAACTATATATCAGAAACAGGAGAGCTTTATTTTGGTTGCAGCAATGGATTTATACTATTTAATCCGGAAAAAGATAAGGGGAAAAACAAAATTAATCCGGTTTACCTTACTGATTTGAAAATATTCAACAAGTCGGTAGAGGTTGGTGACAAAGATTTGCCCTTAAAGAAAAGCATTAATGAAACAGAAAAGATAATCTTGAATCATAAGCAAACATCCTTTTCCATTGACTTTGTATCAATCAACTACACTACAAGCAAAGATCAGTATGCATATATACTTGAAGGTCTGGAAGACGACTGGAATTATATTGGCACAAACAGAACTGCATCTTATACTTATATACGTCCGGGGAAATATACATTTAAGGTTAAAAACTCCAATAGCGAAGGAGTATGGAACAACAATATAAAAACTCTGGAAATAACAATACTCCCTCCATGGTGGAAAACATTATGGGCTTACATGGCTTATGCTTTGACAATCATGTTTCTAATGACTTTAATACTAAGATTGCTGATAATAAAAGCAAAACAATCAAGAGATCTGGAGCTTGACAAAATGAAGATGCAATTTTTCACAAACATATCTCATGAGTTAAGGACTCCACTTTCCTTAATAATAGCGCCGCTGGAAAACATACTTACAAATAACAAGTTGAGTGGTCACATAAAAAATCAGCTGATAACAATAAATAAGAATGCCAACAACCTTTATCAGCTTGTCAATGAGCTGATGGATTTTTCAAAAGCAGATGAGAAAAAACTATCGTTAAGGGTTCAGTCTGGTGATATCTTGAAGATTATAAAGGAAACAACTGCTTCTTTCAATGAAACAGCTGAATTGAGACATATAAAACTGAAAGTAGAATCGGATAAAAATGAAATAAATGCCTGGTTTGACAGAAATAAGGTAGAAAAGATATTTATGAACCTGCTTTCAAATGCATTCAAATTTACTTCTGACAATGGCGAAATAAGTGTTGAAGTAATAAAAGAAGAAGGTAAAAATGAAAAATATCCTGAAGGTTATATCCGGATAAATGTTAAAGATAATGGAATTGGGATATCTGATGAAAATATTAAAAAGTTGTTCAATCGATTCTATCAGGTACAAAATACTGAAACAATAAATAAATCGGGTACCGGGATTGGTTTATCAATGGTTAAAATGCTAATTGAAATCCATAGAGGAGAAATATCAGTAAAGAGTAAGAAAGATGAATGGACTTGTTTTACAGTAATTCTGCCTTTAGGAAAGAGTCTTTTCAGTAAAGAAGAAATCAATGATTCTCCGTCAGATGTTCTGAATGAGAATAAGAAAGAAGATGAGGTAAATGAAAATATTGAAGTTATAAAAGACAATAATAAATCTTCACTATTGATAGTTGAAGATAACTCTGAATTACGAAACTATCTTTTTAAAACTTTATCTGACAAATACAGGGTATTAAAAGCATCAAACGGAGCAGAGGGGTTTGAAATAGCAATAAATGAAGTTCCAGATTTAATATTAAGCGATGTTGTAATGCCTAATATGACTGGTTTTGAATTATGCAGAAAAATTAAGAACAATATATTAACAAGTCATATACCTGTTGTATTGCTGACGGCAATGTCAACAACAGATGATAAGATTGAAGGAACAGAGACAGGGGCAGATGCGTATATAACCAAGCCATTCAGTCAGAAGCTGCTGGAAGCAACAATAAAAAACCTCATTGAAACAAGGCATACAATCTTTAAAAGGTTCAGTCAGGAAGTATATATAATGCCAAAAGAAATAAGCAACAATAATCTTGATCAGGAATTCCTTGAAAAAATAATAAAGTATATCACCGACAATATTACAAAAGAGGACCTTTCAGTAGAAAATCTGTCTGCATATTTGTTAATGAGTCGCGGACATGTGTGGAGAAAAGTAAAAGCACTAACAGGTCAGTCGGTTACAGAATTCATCAGGACAATAAGATTGAAGAAATCAATCAAGCTCATTGAAGAAGGTCAGTTAAACATTTCAGAAATAGCTTATAAAGTAGGATTTGCATCTCCGGCTTACTTTACAAAATGCTTTAGAGAGCAATTTGGTAAATCTCCGTCATGGTTTCTTTCCAAAAAGAATAAGCAGAAATAATATTAGACATTAAGGATACTAAGAGGATACATAAAAATCACCTTCCCTGCTTCATTATATTTTAATTTTGAGATCATCATATAAGAATAAAGTAATGGAAAAGGGAAATCTTATGACTACAAGGATAATAATAGTGGTTTTAGTAATTGCAAGTCTTTTATCATGCACCAGAGATAAAAACAATAATTTTAAAAGTGTTGCATTTGATATTAAACCTGATAAATCAGGAATGAAAGCATTTGCACCAGGGGAATTGGTCAAAGATATGGGTATTGGTTGGAATTTAGGAAATTCATTAGAAGCAATAGGCGGGGAAACCAAATGGGGAAATCCTGTAACAACTCAAAGACTAATTGATTCAGTAAAAGCAGCAGGTTTTAAATCGGTTAGAATTCCTGTAGCATGGAGTAAATTTTCAGATTCTACTAATTATATAATTCAGGAAAGCTGGATGAAAAGAGTTGAAGAGGTAGTAAATTATGTACTTAACAACGATATGTATGCAGTATTAAACATTCATTGGGATGAAGGATGGATGCAGCCTACGTATGAAAAACAGGTATATGTAAACGACAGGCTTTCGAAGATGTGGAAGCAGATTGCTACTCATTTCAGAGATTATGACTACCATCTTTTATTTGCCGGCACAAATGAAGTAATGAAAGAAGGAGACTGGGGCACACCAACAGAAGAATACTATACTGTTCAAAACAGTTTCAATCAGACTTTTGTAAATACAGTCAGACAAACAGGGGGCAAAAATGCATACAGGATATTGGTATTTCAGGGTTTCAATACAAATATAGATCATGCAGTAAATTTTGCAACTATACCTGAAGACATTGTGAAAGAAAGATTAATGATGGAGGTTCACTACTATGACCCATATAATTTTGCATTAAATGAAAAAAGCAATATTACACAGTGGGGAAAGATTGCAAAAGATACTTTAAAAAAAGACAGCTGGGGTGATGAATCCTATGCCGACAATCAATTTCTGAAAATGAAAACAAGCTTTACAGATAAAAACATTCCGGTTATAATAGGAGAATACGGAGCTATTTCAAGAATGGAAATTGAAGATTTCGAGATCTACAGGGAATATTACATTAATTATATTACCAGTTCGATTAAAAATCATGGTCATGTACCATTCTACTGGGATAATGGGTATACAGGAAATCATGCTTTTGGGCTTTTTAACAGGGAAACAGGCGACAGAGCTTATCCTGGACTCATCAAGGCTATTACGGGCAAATAAAAGCTCAAATGTATCCTTAAACGGCACAGACTATTTAAAATCAGGTATGAAATTCAACATGCTACATTTGTTATTCCTGATGTTATATATGTTATAACTAATTCAACTCGCTGTTAGTAATATTACAACCTTAAGTATTCAAAAAGATTGAAAGGAAAGAATAAAATAAGTTTGATTGAAAATATTTCAGTCACAATTATTAGAGTGGATTTTTCTATAGGTTTTTTAGTACAGGATGACAGATTAAGAAAGCGATTTTCTGATTCTAAAGAAGGAAAAAGGTTATTGAACTGTCTCCTGTTTTTATTAATATTTAGAATAATTTGAAAACATTATATTATCTGATTAAACTTGTGAAGTAAAAAATGATGATTAAAAAATATCAAAAATGAGAATATTACACACTTTATTGGCAACGGTATTAATTATAAGCAGTTATAACGGGTTCACACAAAACATTGAAACACCCTATCAGGTTGCTACATGGCCTGAGTTCAGAAATTCAGCCATCAGTTATACTTTTGACGATGGATGTTCAAATCAGTTTGCAAAAGCAATACCAATATTCGATGAATTTGATTACAAACTAACATTGTTTACAGTAACAGATTGGTCATCGGGCAACTGGCAAAAATTAAAAAGTGCTGCAAGCAAGGGACATGAAGTTGCAAATCACTCAAAGACACATGCTAATTTCAGTCAGATTACACCTGAAAAACAAGATGAGGAAGTTCGAGTATCGAATGAATTAATAAACAATAATATCACTTCTCAAAAATCTGTTACAATGGCCTATCCGTATTGCGCCACAGGTAAGGATACAATATTCATGAAATATTTCATAGCAGTAAGGGGTTGTCAGGGATTCACTGAACCCAAAACTCCGGGTAGTTTTATGAATATAAGCTCAGTAATATGCGGAGATCAGGGATCAGTTAAAACGACAAAAGATTTCAATACAAAAGCAGATCAGGCTTCAAATTCAAAAGGCTGGCTTGTATATTTGTTACATGGCGTTGACAACGACGGAGGGTATTCACCTGTTTCATCCGATACATTAAAAGCAAGTCTGGAATATTTACAACAAAATGACAGCAAATTTTGGGTTAACACTTTTGGCAATGTTGCAAGGTATGTCAAAGAAAGAAACGGTGCAATATTAAAAGAAACATCTTCTGATTCGAAAAGTCTTACTATTGAAATAACTGATGATCTTGACAATGAAATCTTCAATTTCCCTTTAACAATCAGAAGACCTTTACCTGATGGATGGTCTGATGCTTCAGTAAAACAAAACGGGGTTGAAGTAAAAGATTCGATAGTTGAAATAAATTCAGTAAAGCATATTCAGTTTGAAGCAATACCCGATGGAGGAAGAATTCAGATTACAAAAGTTTCGGGAACAGGCATATTAAAAAAAAAAATAAACACAAAAGGCAATAATCAGTTTAAAACCTGGGTTGACGATTCAAATCTACATTTTACTACACCCTCAGATTGTCTTAAAAATGTAAGACTGACAATTTTTAATTCGCAGGGATTAAAGATTAAAACAACTGAGGAAATTAAAATTAATGGAAACACTAACTCTATTAATTTAAACACTCTTCCTGAATCAGGATTTTATCTGATACAATTGGATGATACAAAGAACAAGTGGGAAAGTAAGATCAGGTTTTAAAAATAAAAGATGTTAGAGGCTGTCTTTGAAATCATTGACAGCCTTTTTTATATTATTACATTTTACTACTGTTTTCTTGACTTATAACGACTTATTGAATTAAATTATTTGTTTAAAATATGGTTAAATACTATATTAACCATGTTAAAATTTATAACCTATGAGATATTTTATATTTATAGCTTTATTTTCAATTACATTATTCGGGTTCTCACAAACGGAGAAAATATCATACATCAATAAAGTAAAGGAATATTGTCCAAATGCTGATATTGTTGAGATGGAAATAAAAACTGATTATGTTGAAGTTTCCTTTTGGTGTGATGGTAAACTAACAGAAATTGCATTAAATCAGAATAAAGAAATCCTATACACAGAATATGAAGTGAATATTCCGGAGGATGTTTTAGTAAAAATAAAAAGCAAGCTGGACAAGAAATATAACGGATGGATAATAGATGAATTTTCACTCATAGAAATGTCAGATACTACATTTTATAAAGTGGAAGCAGTTATGAATGGAATAGAAGAGAATATATATTTTACAACAGACGGGAAATACTACAAATCAAAGAATATAATCATAAATGAACCCTGGAATATTGAAAATCTGAAAGAATTATCTAACTATAACAATTTCCAATACAATCTCCTTAATCCTGACAAAGTATTTGAATTGCCGGATCAACTAAGAGAAATATCAGGGATAGCCTTATCAGATGAAAATACTATTTTCTGTATTCAGGATGAATTTGGTATTGTTTTTAAATATGATATACAAAAAGAAGAAGTAACAGGAATAGTAAGGTTTACAGATATCGGAGACTTTGAAGATATTAGTATAATGGGTGATACTGCATATATCCTAAGAAGCGATGCAACAATATTTAGTTTTAATTATAAAAATTTCAAGGGGAAATATAATCAAACAATAATTCCGGTAAATTGCATGAACAGTGAAGGAATATGCGTTAACGATGGCAAGATAATGTACCTTTCCTGTAAAGATCAATCTATCAACAATTCGGGTACAATACGAACTTTATATAGTTTTCCAACCGACAGAATGTATAAATCTGAAATTTTCGCCAGCATAGATATAGATGAAATAAATGAATTATTTTCAAAGCTATATCCATCAATCAAGAAAGAATCGATAACATTCAATCCTTCAGCTGTCAACATAAATCCGGTAACAAAGGAACTTTACATATTATCTGCTTCAAACAGGATGATGGCTGTGTATTCAAATAATAAGCTTAAGGGACTATATCCCTTACCGGCTGAAGTTTATTATAAACCTGAAGGTTTGACCTTTAA
>CAYUEI010000082.1:0-11814 GCA_964443445.1 uncultured Prolixibacteraceae bacterium
GTTACCGGAATAACCGGTGGTGTAGTTACAAATTTTTTAAATAAAGAAGAAAAAATAAAAGATCAGAAAATTAAAGAGACTATAGTCAGGAAGAGTTTCTTAGAAAATATAAAAGAGATATTCAAATATGGTTTTATTGATTTAATACAGGATATATCTAAATGGCTGATAATTGGGTTATTGCTTGCTGCTCTTATGTCGGTAGCTATACCCGATGATTTTTTCATTCAGTATGTAAACAAACCCTGGTTGAATATGCTGCTTGTTTTGGCGGTCTCAGTACCCCTATATATTTGTGCAACAGGTTCGATACCAATTGCTGCTGTTTTAATGATGAAAGGCTTATCACCGGGAGCTGCCTTAGTATTTCTGATGGCAGGACCAGCAACTAATATTGCTACGATAACAGTATTAATGAATACTTTAGGTAAAAAGACAACTGCAATTTATCTATCTACCATCATATTGGGAGCTTTAATATTTGGATATTTAATCGATGCTTTTCTTCCTTCCGGATGGTTTACCATGACAAACCATAATCATGGAGATCACCATATGTTACCTGAATGGCTAAGTACCACATCAGCAATAGCTTTAGTTTTATTAATAGTAAATGGAATTATATTACGATCAATTAAGAAAAATAAGGATAAAATGAAAAAATTAGAATTTGAAAGCTTGTCAAATATAAAGAAATACAAAGTTGAAGGGATGACATGCAAAAATTGCAAGGCTCATGTTGAACGTGAAGTAAATACATTACAAGGAGTTAAAGATGCAATAGCAGACTTTGAAAGCGGGGAATTGATAGTTACCGGAAGAGATTTGAATGATGAAAAAATAAAAGAATCAGTTGAAAAGGCAGGGTATACATGGAAAGGTTTATTATGATTTATTCCACTCGATTTTACCGTCTATTCTTTCAATAATCTTTTTATTATCAAACAGCCAACGGATAACAATCTGATTATTATCCTCGTTACCCTTCAAGCTAAAGAAAAGCTCATGTTTCATCATTGGAGACTTGGATAAAAGCATTTCTATATCTGCTTTAATCCTTTCGAATTCAGTGTTGCTAAGTCCAAGATTATTTAACTCTTCACACACATCGCAATTTCCACAGCGAGCCGAGTTTTTTTCATTAAAATAATTCAATAATTGACGGCTTCTGCAACAGGAAGTATTGCCGGCATATTCAATAACAGATTCTACCTGAGTTTCGTATATCTTCTTTCTCACCTGATAATTTTCTTTGGAAATGACCAGTCGGGAAATATCAATTCTTTCCTTATTCATCACAATAAACGGGGTATCCTTCTGAGGCAGATAATCAATAATCTTATATGAAGCCAGGAATTTCAAGTACTTATAAACCAGATCACGGGTGATACCGGCTCTTTTAGCTAGGATATCTTCATCAATGGGAACATATTCAGTGAATATTCCTGTATATGACCGGAGCAGTAGTTTAATAAAAGCATCAAAATCAGAATTCGCTATCTGGAATTTATACAAATCATCACGATCAACAATAAAATGCACAAGAGCTGGCCTGACAAGTTCATCGGTAGTTTCAAGATAGCCATCCATTTCAAGAATCTTCAGGGCACTGATAGTGTAGGAAATAGAAAAATGAAAAGTACCGGCAAAATCGTTAATATTGAAATCGTAAGTAATCCCTTTTCCAAAGCCAACTGCAATCTGAAGATAATTACACAGAGCTTCGTAAACACGTTTAATAAAATCAGTTTCGGGGAACTTTTCTTTAATCCCTTTTCGCAATCTGACAGTATCAGTGTTATTGTATAAAAGCACGGCTACCGATTTTTTGCCATCACGCCCTGCCCTTCCCGCTTCCTGGAAATAAGCTTCAATTGAATCGGGAGCATCGGCATGAATAACAAATCGAACATCCGGTTTATCGATGCCCATTCCAAAGGCATTTGTAGCCACTATTACCCTGGTTTTATCATTAATCCAATCTTCCTGACGCTGATGTCTTGTTTGAGAAGAAAGTCCGGCATGGTAAAAATCTGCTTTAACATTATTAGAAACAAGAAGTTCCGCAATTTCTTTGGTTTTCTTTCTGCTTCGTGTATATATAAGACCGCAACCCTTTGATTTAAGTATGGTCCGTAAAAGATATCCGTTTTTGTCTTCCTCTTGTCTGACTTTATAAATAAGATTGTCGCGAAGGAAGCTTTTCTTTAGCAAATTTTTCTTTTTAAAAAGAAGCTTATCCTGAATATCATCGGCAACGCTTTGAGTAGCAGTAGCTGTGAGTGCCATGATTCTGACATCAGGCAGGATAGTTCTCAGTTCGGCAATTCTCATGTAAGAAGGCCGGAAATCATAACCCCATTGAGAAATACAGTGAGCTTCATCAACAGCGATAAGGTTAATATTCATCTTAACGAGTCGTTCCCGGAATCGTTCACCTGCAATTCTTTCGGGAGAAAGGTAAAGAAACTTATAGTCGCCCCAGGTTGCATTATCGAGAGCCACTCTGATTTCTTCCTTAGTCATTCCGGAATGAATGGCCATGGCTTTAATATTCTTCTTCTTTAAATTTTCAACCTGATCTTTCATCAGGGCAATCAGGGGAGTGATAACAATGCAAATACCATCTTTGGAAAGCGAATAAACCTGAAAGGTTATAGATTTTCCACCACCTGTTGGCATAAGTCCAAGAGTATCATTACCTTCGGCAACCGACTTTATTATGTCTTCCTGTAAAGGTCTGAAAGCTTGGTAGCCCCAGTATTTTTTCAATATGGCTAAATATTCGCTCAAAAGATGATTTTTTATTTCTAAGTAATAAACTTAAAATATTTAAACAAAATATAAAACAATAATTGGATTTATTAGAAGAATAAAGGCTTCAAGATTAATTGATTTTTTTTAGCTTTGCACACAAATTTAAAACTTTATACTATGTCATTTTTATCAGAAAAAGTGATTTCGGAAGGTTTAACATTTGATGATGTTCTTCTGATACCTGCCTATTCGGAAGTTTTACCGCGTGAGGTGGATCTCTCATCAAAGTTTTCCCGTTCAATAATACTCAATACTCCAATAGTTTCAGCAGCTATGGATACAGTTACTGAGTCGAAGATGGCCATTGCCATTGCCAGGGAAGGTGGGATAGGTGTTATCCATAAAAATATGAGTATAGAGGAACAGGTTAAACAAGTCATGACTGTTAAACGTGCTGAAAACGGGATGATATACGATCCTATTACAGTTCAACGGGAAAAGACTGTTGCCGATGTTCTTGAATTGATGAGAACCTATAAAATAGGTGGGATTCCTGTAGTAGATGATAAAGGCTATCTGGTTGGAATAGTAACCAACAGGGACCTTCGTTTTGAACGAAGGCTTGACAAGCCGATCAGTGAAGTAATGACAAGTGAGAACCTTGTTACTACCAATGAATCGACAAACCTTGAGAAAGCGGCGGATATTCTTCAGATGAATAAAATTGAAAAGTTGCCTGTTGTAGACAAGAACAATAAGCTGATAGGGCTTGTCACATACAAGGATATAACAAAAGCCAAGGATAAACCCCTTGCCTGCAAAGATTTAAAAGGCAGATTAAGGGTTGCAGCTGCTGTTGGTATTTCGGGTGACAGTATGGACAGGATTGACGAACTTATTAAAGCTGATGTAGATGCAATAGTAATGGATTCAGCACATGGTCATTCAAAAAATATACTTGAGGTATTAAGAAAAGCGAAAGCAAAATATCCTGAAAAAGACTTTGTTGTTGGAAATATTGCAACATCACAAGCGGCTACTGATTTAGTATTGGCTGGAGCTGATGCAGTTAAGGTTGGTATCGGACCCGGTTCTATTTGCACAACAAGAGTTATTGCCGGAGTGGGAGTACCACAGCTTTCAGCAATTTACAATGTTTCTAAAGCAATCAAAGATTCAGGCGTTCCAATTATAGCAGATGGTGGATTGAGATATTCAGGCGACATTGTAAAGGCATTAGCTGCCGGAGCAAATTCGGTAATGGCCGGAGGCCTTTTTGCAGGAGTTGAAGAATCACCGGGGGAAACAATATTATTCCAGGGAAGAAAATTCAAATCATATCGTGGAATGGGTTCAGTGGAAGCTATGCAGGCAGGATCGAAAGACAGGTATTTCCAGGATATGGAAGATGATATAACAAAGCTTGTTCCTGAAGGAATTGCTGCCCGTGTGCCATACAAAGGAACCCTGTATGAAGTTTTATATCAATTGATTGGAGGACTCAGAGCAGGTATGGGATACTGTGGTGCAAAAAATATAAATGTGTTGCATCATGCTAAATTTACAAGGATCACATCGTCGGGAGTTGTTGAGAGCCATCCTCATGATGTTGCTATAACAAGAGAAGCTCCTAACTACAGCATACCACAATAAAAGAAATAAAAAATCGTTACGAAATGGTTAGATAATCTCTAATCGAGAATAATAATGGTTAATAAATAAATATTGATATCATGAAGCAGATTGTTACTTTATCTTTTTTAATTTTCATTTTTTCTATTTCAACTTTTGCAAAGGATAATACAGTTGTAACTATTGACGGCAAGAAAATTTCTCAGGAAGAATTTGAAGCTATTTACAGGAAAAATAACAGTAATCTCAATGATGACAATGAAGCAAGAACTCCGGAACAATATATGGAGATGTTTATTGACTTCAAGTTAAAGGTTACTGAAGCAGAACACAGAGGGTTAGACACTGCAAAAGCATTTATTGATGAATTAAAAGGGTATCGTGATGAATTGGCTAAAACATATCTTACAGATGTAACATGCACGGATTCACTTATAAGAGATACTTATTCCAGAAAAATAAATTTAGTAAAAGCAAGTCACATCCTGTTTAAACTTTCTCAGGATGCATTACCTGAAGATACATTAATAGCATATCAAAAGGCAATTGACGTAAGAAACAAATATCTTAATAAAGAAAAGACCTTTGAGGAACTTGCAAAAGAATATTCTGAAGACTCTTCAGCAGAAACCAACGGAGGAAGCCTGGGTTATTTCAGCGCATTCAGAATGATAACACCTTTTGAAAATGCAGCTTATAATACTAAAGTTGGTGAAATAAGTATGCCTGTACGTACAAGCATTGGATATCATTTAATCAAGGTTTATGATTTTAAAAAATCTGACAGTGAGGTTAAGGTTGCTCATATTATGCTTAAGTTCAGCAACAATACAGAAGTTTCACCGGAAGAAGATGCAAAAGTAAAATCCAGAATTGACAGCCTGTATAATTTATTGGAAAATGGGGCCAGTTTTGAAGAATTGGCAAAACAATATTCTGAAGATAAAATGTCAGGAAAAAATGGTGGCGTAATGAAATTTATTTCATATGAATTTGATGTTGAAGAATTCAGGGATGCTGCCTTTTCTTTGCAAAAAGACGGAGAATACTCAAAACCGGTTAGGACTATCTATGGATGGCATATTGTACGAAGAATGGAAAGAAAACCTATACCTTCGTTCGAAGAGCTTAAAAGTGAAATTACTGAAAAAGTAAAGAAAGATCCTTTAAGAAGCAGATACAGCAAGGTTGCATTCATCAAAAACATGAAAATGGAATATGGATATAAGCCTTACCCTGAAAACCAAAAGAAATTCTATGATCTTGTTGATAAATTAGAAAAGGACACTGTTGCTGGTGATTTTCCAAAAGAAATTGGCAAAATATCATTGTTCAATTTTGCCGGGAGAGATTATTATGGTGAAGAATTCTATCAATTCCTATTGACCAAATCAACAAATAAAGACAAGACTTTGAAATACCACCTGAAAGATAAGCTTTGGGATTTCGAAGAAACAACAATAACAAACTATGAAGACAGTCGCCTTGAAACAAAATATCCTGAATTCAAGAGTTTAATTCAGGAATATCATGATGGTATATTGTTGTTCTCAATAATGGAAAAAGAAGTATGGAATAAGGCATCGGAAGATAGCACTGGTCTGTTGAATTATTACAATCAGAATAAAGGTAAATATCTCTTTAGTGAACATTTTGATGGTTTGTTTATTCAATGTAAGACTGAAGACGCTAAAGATACTATCAACAAGCTGCTAGAACAAGGGATCACAGATCCTGCCATACTACAAGAGCGAGTTACTGTTGATGGAAAAGCAAAAGCAACTGTGACAAAAGGAAGATGGGAAAAAGGCGGAAACAGGCATATTGATCACCTGATATGGAAAACGGAAAAATCAAAAGATTTCAAAGAAAACCTATACTTTGTAAAAGGTGAGGTAAAGAAAGATGGCATAAAGACTTTAGAAGAAGCTCGTGGGCTTTATATTTCAGACTACCAGGCAGTAATAGATAAAGAATGGGTAAAACAACTCAGAGAAAAATATTCAGTAACTGTTAATAAAAAGATTCTGAAGAAAATTAAAAGTGTTGACAAGAAATAAGTGAAATATTATCATGTCTTTATAATTTTTTTGTTCTTCATATCTGTGAACGGATGCAAAAAAGAAGCTGGCAAAGAAACAGATCCTGTAATAGCGCAGGTAATGAAGAAAAACCTGACTCTTTCTGAATTAAGAGACGCGAGGCCAATTCCAAGTGAAAAAAAGGATTCAGAAGAAGTAGCAAAAGATTACATTGACTATTGGATAAAACAACAGCTGCTAGTTTCTGAAGCAGAATCTAAACTTTCTCAAAAAGAGCTGAATCTTGAAAGAGAAGTTGAAAGTTATCGTCAGGAGCTTGTTATTCAGAAATACAAGGATAAAATAATGCACAATATTGTCAGCAAGGAGGTTTCCGATTCTGAAGCTGAAAAATATTACAGGGAAAATTCAAATGAATTCAAATTAACTTCTCCGATTGTGAAAGTTAAGTATATCATTTTCCCGGCAGGGTTATCTATACCGGAAAACATCCTTGAAATTCTAAATAGTAACAGATCTGCTGATATAGAAAGGTATGAAGATTATATCTTCAGATTTGCTAAAAAATATGATGATTTTGACAATAGTTGGATTTATCTTGAGAACTTGCTTAATTCGTTGAATCATTCAGTTCAAACGATAGATGATTTTGTAAAGAATCAAAGAATAATAACAAAAAAAGTGCATAATGAATTGCATGTAATTGCAATCAACAGCTTTTATTTATCAGGAGAAAAAGCTCCGTTTGATTTTGTATCTTCAAAAATAAAAGGTACAATTACAAACAACAGAAAAGCCGTTTTCTTAAGAGAGTTAAAAGACAGTCTGTACAAAGACGCATTAAAATATAAAAAATTCAGGGTATATAATTGAAAACCAAACTATAATATGTGTAAGTATAAATTTTTAACTGTAATTGTAGCACTGCTTTCAGTAATCTCACATAATGTTAAAGCACAGGATAAAATAATTGATCATATAGTTGCTGTGATAGGAAGTAATGTAATTCTGAAATCAGAAATTGAAGCAATCTACCTTCAAAATCAAGCTCAGGGTATTACAAGTGAAGGTGATATGAAGTGTGAAATACTTGAAAGACTACTTATTGAAAAGCTAATGGTTGCTGAAGCAGAGATGGACACATTGATTATTGTAACAGATAATCAGGTAAATCAGCAGATGGATGCCAGAATTCAATATTTTGTCCAGCATCTTGGTTCAGAAAAAGAAGTTGAAAATTACTTCAAAAAGCCAATTGTAAAGCTTAAATCTGAGTTGAAGGATGTTATTCATAATGAAATATTAAGTAGTCAAATGAATAACAAGATTATTGACAAGATTAAAGTCACACCTTCTGAAGTAAGATATTTTTATAAAAGTCTACCCGAGGAAGAAAAACCTTTAATTAATACTCAATATGAATATTCTCAGATAACAATTATCCCCTGGATTTCAGAAACAGAAGAAAACAAGATTAAGGATCAGCTGAGAGAATTAAAACGAAGAGCAGAAGAAGGTGAGAATTTTTCAATGTTTGCTGTTCTTTATTCAGAATGTCCAAGTGCAAAAAACGGAGGAGACTTAGGTTACTTTGGCAAAGCTGCCATGGACCCTGCTTTTTCAGCTGCTGCTTTTGCTTTAAGGCCGGGACAGATATCAAATGTTGTTAAGAGTGAAGCAGGCTATCATATAATAAAAATGGAAGACCGCCTTGGGGAAAGGATTAAATGTCGTCATGTGTTGTTAAAACCAAAGGTAAGTGCTGAGGTTAAAGAAAAAAGTTTTAACGTACTAGACAGTCTTGCAACCGAAATCAGAAAAGGATCTTTAAAATTTGAAGAAGCAGCATATCGCTATTCTATGGATAAAAACTCAAGAAACAATGGTGGTATGGTTATCAATCCGAACGACTTATCTTCTAAATTTGAGATAGGAATGTTACAACCGGAAATATCAAAGATACTTACATCACTGGAAATAAATGAAATATCAAAACCATTTATTTCAATAGATCAAAATGGAAGAGACGTAATTCAAATAGTTAAACTTTTGAATAAAGTAGAATCACATAAAGCAAATCTTAATGAAGATTATCAGCTGATAAGTGAATTATTCCTTGAAAAGAAAAGGAATGGTGCTATCGAGGAATGGATAGGACAGAGACAATCCAAGACCTACATTAGGATAGATGATACGTATCTTAATTGCGATTTTAAATTCAAAAATTGGATTAAATAGATTAATTTAGATTAATTATCTTAATGTTTTTTCAAAGCAAATATTTCAACTGAAAAAAAATATAAAATGAATTTTAATAATGATAAAGAGGCAATTGATGCCCTTCACAGGAAAAACGATGAATTGCTTTCAGAAATAAAAAAGGCAATATACGGTCAGGATGAAATAATTAAACAAGTATTGATTTCAATTTTCAGTCAGGGGCATTGTCTGCTCATAGGGGTTCCGGGATTGGCAAAAACACTGCTTGTTAATACAATAGCACAGGTTTTAGGTTTGGATTATAAAAGAATTCAATTCACTCCCGATTTAATGCCTTCAGACATTATTGGTACTGAAATATTGGATCACAATAAAGAATTCAAGTTTATCAAAGGGCCTATTTTTGCCAATATAATCCTTGCTGATGAAATCAACAGAACACCACCTAAAACTCAATCAGCTCTTCTTGAAGCAATGCAGGAGAAATCTGTAACATCTGCAGGAAGACATTTTAAATTAGACAAGCCTTTCTTTGTTCTTGCCACCCAAAACCCAATTGAACAAGAAGGCACATATCCCCTACCCGAAGCTCAGCTCGACAGGTTTATGTTTTCACTCTGGCTTGATTATCCTCAATATGATGATGAACTGACAATTGTCAAAAATACCACATCAGCATTTGAAGTGGAACTTAAAAGTATTATTCAAAAAAGCGAAATACTTGAATTTCAAAATATCATCAGAAAAGTGCCAATCAATGATAATGTGTTAAAGTACGCAGTGACTTTAGCTTCGAAGACACGCCCAAATACACCTCTTGCTCCTGCTATTACAAATAGTTACCTGAAATGGGGTGCTGGTCCTCGAGCTTCACAATATCTTGTTCTTGGAGCTAAAACACATGCTGCCTTGAATGGAAGATATTCACCTGACATCGACGATATAAAAGCAGTTGCAGTATCGATATTAAGACACAGGATTATTAAAAATTATAAAGCTGAAGCTGAAAATATTTCTGTCGATGATATTATTGCTCAATTACTAAAATAAAGATGCAATCATTACTCAAAAATAAAGTAATTATGAAGAGCCTGCCTGCATTGGTCAGGCTTTCTTTATTAATTGCTTTACTATTGAGTAATTTTTATTCAGTTGCTCAAACAAAAACCAAAAAAGAAATTGTAATTGAAGAAGCTGAATATCTTATATACAAACAATCAGTTGCCCAGAACGTCCAAAGACTCTTAAATAATGTCAAGCTTTCGCACCAGAATATGGTCATGTACTGCGACAGTGCATGGTTCTATGCTGCATCCAATTCTGTTGATGCTTTTGGTAAAGTACATATAATCAGCAATGATACTTTAAATATGTATTCCGATTTTATCAATTACAGAGGGAATGATGGTATAGCCAAAGCAATAGGAAATGTAAAACTTAAAGATCCAAAGCTCACACTCACTACTGACACACTTGACTTCGATACTAAAACAGAAGTAGGATATTATGAATCAGGTGGGATGATCGTTGACAGCGCAAATGTTCTTACAAGTAAAATAGGAAGATACTATTCTCAAAGAAACGAACTCTTTTTCAAGGATAGTGTTAAGCTTGTAAACAAAGACTATGTAATGACTTCTGATACAATGAAGTATAATACTGCTACTGAAATTGCAACTATTCTTGGTCCAACTCATATTATTGGTGACAGTTCCTATTTGTATTCTGAAAATGGATGGTTTGATACAAAGAATAATATCTCAGAGCTCCTTAAAAATTCAACCATAAGAAAAGGTGACAGTCAGCTGCAAGGCGATTATATTTATTACGAAGACAATTCAGGCAAAGGAATAGCCAAAGGAAACGTAATTATCAATGATTTTAAAAATAAAATCATAATTGCCGGTGATAATGCAAAATACAATGACTTTACTCAAAATGCCCTGATGACTGATTCAGCCATGTTTATTCAATATTACAACAGTGATTCACTTTTTCTTCATGCTGACACTTTATTCACTAAACCTGATACATCTGAAGTAGATCAAAAGCTTGTAATATGCTACAATAATGTAAGATTTTATAAAAGTGACACTCAGGGGCGAAGTGATTCATTGGTATATTTCACAAAAGATTCTACAATACAGCTATTTATTGAGCCTGTTATATGGGCTGAAAACAGTCAGCTATCTGCTGAATTTATAGAAATGAAAAATTACGCTGTTCCGCCAAATAAAGTATTTCTAAAAGAAAACTCATTTATCATTCAGGAGATGGACTCGCTTAAATACAATCAGATAAAAGGCAAAAACATGGTGGCCCTGATAAGTGAATCCAACAAGCTGTATCAGATTAACGTTAGCGGAAATGGCCAGTCAATATATTATCCTGAAGATGAAAAAGACTTTGTCGGCGTAAATAAAGCTGAAAGCAGCAATATCATTTTATATTTGAATGATAATAAAATAAACAGAATCAGCTTTTTAAATACTCCGGTTGGCATTATGAGCCCAATCAAGGAAGGCATTGACCCTGAAACCCGGCTAGAAGGTTTTAAATGGAGGAAAAATGAAAGGCCAATCGATAAATACGATATCTTCAGAACCAATGATAATTTTATTGCTCCTAAAACTCTTCCAAAATCAGAGATAGACCTTATTCTTCCATCTCCGACAGAGAAGTAAAATCTTCAAATCACCTTATACTGCTTTAATAATTTCTTTTTCAATTTATATTTTTTTGTATTAAATTGTAAGTCATTAACTTTTAAATTTTATTTCTATGAATGAACAAAATCCCAATGGTGAACAGAAAAATGATGACTTTATCCAAAAGGCTAAAGAATTCGCTGAAAAGGCTGAAAGTTTTATTGATGAGAAAATGGAGGATATGAAGAAAAGCGAAACCTATCAAAAGGTTGATCAATTATTAAACAAAGCTGAAGACTACGTAGAATCCAAGATTGATGAACTCGAAAAAAGTGGTATAAAAGAAAAAATCAAATCCTTTACTGATAAACTTGAAGACAAACTTGAAGATGCTGTTGAAAAAGCAAAAGTAGTTGGTAAAGATTTGATAGATAAGGCTGAAGATGCTGTTGATGATTTGTCACAGCAATTTAAAAACAAAGATCAGAATGGAAATTCTGAACCAAAAAACTAAT
>CAYUEI010000083.1:0-11716 GCA_964443445.1 uncultured Prolixibacteraceae bacterium
CTAACTGGAGAATATCATATGCTGAATTTATTCCTTGTTCAGCTCCGCTTTCTGTTGTGTAGAATGAATTGTCAGTAGCAGTATGTGGCTTTTTATCTAAGAATTCTTCCTCATTACATGAAATGAATGCAAATATTGGAAGCATTAATATAGCAGACAATACCTTTCTTAGATGTCCTGTAACACCCTGAATAATAATTCCGGGGCGTTGTGTTTTATTGTGTATTTGATTTCTTCGTTTCATTTTTCTTTTTTTTAAGTTAGATTAATTAAAGTGTAAGGTTTAAACCAAATGATATTGATTTTGAAAGAGGATACATACCTCTGTCAATACCTATATCAAGGAAACCACGCTGTGATACAGTTGAACCCTGATTTCTTCCAACACCAATTTCTGGATCAAATCCCGGATATTTGTGGAAAGAGAAGAAGTTCTGAGCATTTACATATACTCTTACATTTTCAATACCAATCTTCTTTGTTACATTATTTGGTATTGTATAACCTAACTGAATACTTTTAATCCTGAAAAAACTACCATCTTTTACATATCTGTCAGAATACCTCAAGTTAGCTTCATTCTGTGATCCTATGTCAAGTCTTGGAATATTTGTTTCATCTCCGGCTTTTGTCCAATGATCTTTCATTGAATTCATCAGGTTCCAGTATCCATTTGCACTTTCAAGATAATATATTGTTGCCATGAATATCTGATTGCCATAAACTCCCTGACCAAATAACTTGAAATCGAAATTCTTGTAGTCAAGTTCAATGTTTAACCCATAAGTAAAATCAGGATGAGGATTACCAATCCATGTTTTATCATTGTTATCGATCCAACCACTACCATCAATATCTTTCATTTTAACATCACCGGGCTTTGATTTACCGTCGAAATTTGCCTTCTTCTTACCCTGAGCTACTGCTGCCTGTTCATTCAGCAAGTCAATTTCTTCCTGAGTTTGATATATTCCGTCTGTCTGGAAGCCCCAGAAACATGCTATTGGCATTCCTGCCTGTGTCCTCGAAATAAAACTCGTTCTGAATGATGCACTGTTTATAGGCTGGTCATTTCCAAGCTGGATTACTTCGTTCTGAACTGAACCTAAGTTAACTCCAACCCGGTATTTGAAATCACCTGCCTTTTCCTGATAGTTAATGTTGAACTCAAAACCTTTGTTCGATACTTTACCTGCATTTACATAAGGGGCATCCTGTATTCCTGAAATTCCCGGAACAGGTACCTGTGCAAGCATATCATTAGTTAATCTGATGAAGTAATCAAAGTTAAATGTCAATTTGTTTTTAAAGAAATTAGCATCTAAACCAACGTTTGTTTGTTCAGTTGATTCCCATTTAATACCCTGGTTTGCAAATCCATGAGGCGCACCACCGTTATATGTTACCCGGTTATCCCAAGGTCCAAGGGAATAAGCATGAACTTCACCACTTGTTACGTTTGTGTAGGCTGCATAATCTCCAATTTCCTGATTACCTAAAAGTCCCCAACCTGCGCGTAGCTTAAGGAAAGTAATTGCATCTGTTTTTGGAAAGAATGATTCTTCACTAATTTTCCAGCCTGCTGCAAACGATGGGAAGTTACCCCATCTTTTAGAAGCTCCGAATTTGCTGGAACCATCACGACGGAAAGATAGAGTGAGGTCATACCTATTGTCGAATGAATAAATCAAACGTGTTAAATATGAAATCATTGATGCATCGTATGGATTACCGGGCATACCTCCTGTTGAAAGTACCCCTGCAACATCTTCATATTGAAGGTTTGAACCAAGGGCACGGTTATTCATAAACCACATATCCTGATCTTCAGGTACGTCTGTTGTCTGTGCTAGTGCAAGCCTGTATGTTGTGTTTTGGCGAGTATATCCCATAAGGAACTGTACATTGTGCTTGTCAGCAAATGTCTTCTGTAATGTAAGCAACTGTTCAAAAAGAAGCATGTTCGATTTGAAGTTGCCGTTTAAAAGAATTGTCTGAGAACTGTTGTTGTCAACTGCTTCGTAAAATATAGGGGTAAACTGTTCATTTTCCCAACGGTTGAATTCAGCTCCAACACTTGACTTAAATGACATCCAAGAGAATGGTTTAATTTCAATATAGGCACTTCCTAAAATCTGGTCAGTACGCAGTACATTATGATTTCTTTCTATTTGACCAATTGGATTCCCTATGTTATTTAAAATGTGGCCATTTGGTTCACCTTCTGCATTATAAACCGGTAGGGTAGGGTCTGATGTTAAAGCCTGGATAATTACTGATGACCATTCGTCTTGTTCACGAACCCTGTCTTGGTTTGAATGTGAAAAGCTTACGTTTTCTCCAATTGTTAGCCATGGTTTTATTTTTGAAGTTGTATTTACCCTAAGAGTAAAACGATCATAATCAGATCCTTTTACTATACCTTCCTGTTTGAAGTAACTTCCAATGATTGCACTGTTAAGTTTTTCTGTTCCATTCAGGAATGATACCTGCATGTTTGAAACTTTAGCCTGACGGAAAATTTGATCCTGCCAGTCGGTATTGCCAACCTTGGAACTGTCGACCCATGTTTGTCCTGCTGCATTACGTATTGTTGTCCAGTCGAAACCGTTCATTACATCATATTTCTTTGCAACTGACTGAACTCCGGCATAAGCATCAACAACTATGTTCGACTTGCCGTCCTGAGCTCTTTTTGTTGTGATAAGTACTACTCCGTTTGCTGCTCTTGCACCATATATTGCTGCAGCTGAAGCATCTTTCAATACTTCCATCGATTCAATATCTCCGGGATTCAGCATACCTACTGATTCAGCAGATACTGGCACTCCGTCAACAACATAGAATGGATTTGGATTGGTGATTGTTCCCATACCCCTGATCCTTACTGTTGGTGAAGCTCCCGGGGTACCACTGTTGGTTGTTACTGAAACACCAGCTGTACGTCCCTGTAATGCCTGATCAATACCTGACCCGACATTTGAACGTATGTCTTCTGCTGATATAGATGCTACTGCTCCGGTTAAGTCACTCTTTTTGACTGTACCGTAACCAATTACAACTACATCAGATACTCCTACTACATCAAGGTCAAGTAAAACGTTAATTTGCGATTTGCCTTCTACTGATATTTCCTGCGTTTTATATGAAACGTAGGAAATTTGTAGTTTGCTGTTTCCTTTAACTGATAAAGAGAAATTTCCATCAACATCTGTGATTGTGCCGTTAGTCGTTCCCATCTCAATGATCGTCGCACCCGGCAAACTTTCATTGCTAAGGGCGTCACGGACATTTCCACTGATTGTTTTCTTTTCCTGCTGACTTGCTGATTCTCTGTTGCTTGTGTTACCCGCATATGCAGATCCTTGTACAACAGTAAATGACAAAAATAGCAGAATGCTCATGATTGCCTTGAAACTAAGGCTCAATTGTTTTTTTCGTAGGTTCATTACATGATTTTTCATACTGTTTTGGTTAATTATACTACTGGGTTATAAAAAATACTAGATTTTAATGTGATATATATAGGTTAATATTTGATTGATTGCAAAAAGGATATTTTTGGTTATTAATCCCGAAAAATAGTAAATAATTTCAATATTTACTCCTGTTTTATTTAAAGAATAACAGGTTATATCAAAAAAAAACCCCGGAGATTACTCCGGGGTTAAATATTATCTGAAACTTAATTACTTTTTAGTAACTTTTGCTGTTCCAACTAATTTGTCGTTTTTGTAAGCTTTCATTACATAAACGCCTTTTGAAAGATCGCTGATGTTTAAGCTTTTTGAGCTAACTGTAACGTCTTTAACCTGCTGTCCAAGGATGTTTGAAATAACTACCCTGTTGAAATCAGCGTTGATTGTAACGTTGTTAACTGCTGGGTTAGGAGAAACTGAAAGTCTTGCAACACTCATGTTGCTAGCGCTACCTGTTTTCAATTTCATAGTACCTGCACCATCCATGCTATTCCAGCATTCGTTGTCTTTAGCACTCCATACTGCTCTTTGACGAGCTGTTGTGATACCTTCGTCTGCGTCGATAACTGTTGCGTCAAAACCAAATGTTTTAGTTTTAGCTACATCAACTGTAATCTGAACACCGTCTTTATCGTAGAAGTTTACCCAAGGAACAGCCATTTCATATACATAGTCTTCACCTGATAATGAATAGCAGTAAGTACCACCTGGGTTTCTACCACCTGCAGTTGTAGGTACAACTACGATTGGGACGTCATATGAATCTTCTAGGAAACCATCAGCTAACTGATAGTGACCTGAAACATCTGTTCCTGCACCAACACCGTCAATAAGAACATCATTCCAGTCCCAATATACTTCTGGTTTGTCATATTCCCAGTTGTTACCGCCTGATTTCCATCCTGGATAGTGGTTGCCTTCATCTATAACATTTACAACTACATAGAAGTTGTCATTGTCATACATTACTTTAAAGAAAGATGTTACAGTAGGTGTTTCAGTTGTGTAAGGAAGGTCAATTGCTTGTTCTGCACATACATCCCATGCTTCTTCGATAACACCATCGATTTCAGCTGTTCCAACAGGAACATCAACATGTTTTTGAGCCATGGCTGCTCCTCCAACGAAGAGAAGACCAATCATTAAAGAGTAAATTTTCTTCATAGTTTAAACATTTAATTAACATTAGTTATTAATAGTAATTGTAGTTAATTCAAAATTACTTTTAAATTCTGGGATGAAGGTAGCTTATTCAAAAATAAATTCCAAATTTCAAGATGAAAAATTATGCGTTTTCTCATGCTTTAAGCAACCTTTAAATACATTTTCTTCATGTGTTGTGTTAATTTCTTAAATTTTATATTCAATTAAAAAATTCAAAATCAGCTAGAAAAGAACTTTATACCCCCTTTTTTATATTGTGAATAAGTTTGATTATTCCTTATCTTTTTTTTACTTCTTGAAACTAATTCGTGTGCTCAGTAGCTACATCTTTTGTTATTCTCGATGCTCCTGATAGACCATCCACTCTTACTTTAGGATCAAATTTTACTTTTTCTGCTTCTTCAAAAGCTTTTTCTGCTAATACAGAAGCTCCGACTGATACTTTGCCCTTTATGAATTCCGGTCTGTTAAAGTTAACCAACAACGTTGAGTAATATTCCGGATCTTCCTGAGGAAGTATAAAAGGTTTTGACGCACGCCCTTCTTTATCTATATAACTAAAGTATACTCTTGAATATAACCCGTCAAGCTTCTTGCTTATAAATTGCAACCACCTTCCATCCGATGACCAGGAATGATAGCTTTCTACATCGTCAGAATTTAATTCAAGCTTCCTGTATTCTTTTGTCGACAGATCCATAATATATAGATCACTCGATTGGTTGTGTACTGTGAAATACCCGTATTCTGACATGCAAAATACAATAGTCTTTCCGTCAGGACTTGCTTTTGGAAATGAAATACTCATCCCTGTATCCTTCGCTTTTAATAGAGTATCCGGTATTCCCCATTTATTTGTTGAAACATTATAAGAAATCCCCATCAAATCATATTTCACATCTTGTAGTGCTGATTCCTGATCGTATTTCGGTCCGTTTATATAATATATGTAATCACCCGATGGAGACCACTCCGGTAAATTCTCCAGACTTTTTGTAGATAATGCCGGCGTTGTGGTTATCATGTTTTTTTCAATATCATAAACGACTATGTCAGATGCTTTATCGTAAACATATATTTTCCCTTCTTTACCTGAATGGAATTTCTGCTCTATTATATTTACAGAATAAGCTATATGCTTTCCTCCGGGATGCCACGAAGGATATACTCCTGCTGACATAGTATTTGGCGTTGAAGTATTTATGAATTTTAAATCTTTATTGTCATATAACAATGTCCCGCTTGGCGGCCTTCTTAAATGTATCATCATCTTTTCCGGATCATTGTTGCAAAAACTGTGACAGTTCATGCAATTTTCGTTCGTCCTGTCATTTAATAATATCGGCGATTGATCAAAGTTTTCAATGTTCCTTTGATATATTCCCATTTTCGACCATAAGATATATCCCGCACCAATTTGCCTGAATGCTATATGACTATCAATATTTTCTTCTGCTACTTTATTTTTATATTCTTGATGCTTTATCCATTTTCCTCTTTCTCCTTTTTCATATATAGTGAATGTATATTCACCTCCCTTGCTCTTTTCAAGCATCTTTTTCCACTTCTTAATCGGAATAAATATTGTCTTTCCTTTTGATTTTATTACAAATTTATATCCGTCTTTTGATTCAAATTCAACCTTTATTTTTTCTGTTTTACTTTCTGTCCTGAAGTTCAACGGAGCGATATTTGAAGGTATTACTAATCCCTGATAATCAGGATATATATTTATTCTTTCATCGCTGATTTCTGCATTATCTGGCACAGATACCGGCAGAACTGAAATAATTATAACGACTACTGCCGATAAAATCAATATCGGATATATTAATTTTGTTTTTGACATAGTTCTCATTTCTCCTTAAACTCCCTCTTTGTTGTTATTGGGCTGATGTATTGTATGTAATACCAATATGTGTTCTTGAATTCATTTGAAAGATCTGCCTGCGCAGCTTTGCTGTTTCCCCTGTGTTTCATTATTATCTTTGAAAATCCGGTAAACCTTTGCCTCGTTTCTTTACTGATCTTATAGTTTCCCAAATCTGGTCTGTACTGATCATTAAGTGTCATAAACAATAATAATGCTTCTTCTACATGCCGGGGTAAAGTTTTGTACTGGAGTTTTTCAAATCCTTTTATTTGCTTTACCACATTAGCCAGATCATGTATCAGCATGGCATTCATAATGTAATATTCAAATGCCATCTTATTTTCAGGATTCTGAGTAATAAGATTGAATAAATCAGATATCGGATACGATGTGTTTGAAAAGAAATGATCAGTCGGAACAAGCTTCCTTTTTCCTGCCAGAACGGCATCGTTTTCTATTGGCTTTTTCCCTTCAGCAATAGGCATATATTTTTCAGCCCACTTCTTATGCACTACTGATCCTGATATTAAAGACGTATACTTTTCAGCTGTTTTGTTTTCTCCAAGAATGAGGTTCGATAAAGCTATTCTTTTTATTATGTCGGGCGAGTTGTCATATTTGGTAAATGCTTCATATGCCCAGTGGAGCGATCCTTTTATATGACCCATATCATAATACAGATCACTGCACATACCCAAAACCTCCTTGCTGTATTGCGAGGTCAGAATTAAACCTTTTTCACCCCAATACTGTGGATAACTAAACCCTTCGTCAAGTAATTTTCCCTTATGGTATAATGCTCTGTTTATTTGAAAAATTACTTTTCTGTCTTGAACAGGTAACTTTCCGGATATATCAAGAACCTTGTCCCATTGACTGTTTTTGGCATAGTAGTTCATCATTATCATTTCTTTTTCCTTTTTATCAAAGGAGATAAATATTGATGCTATTGCCAATACAAGAACGACTACAGGAATTCCTATAAGTAAGAACTTCTTATTTTCTTTTTCAGGTTTTTTAACTGTATTGCTTTTTATTAATAATGAAACTATTATCAATAATGGAAGTGATGAATACAATAATACCTGCATCCAATAATTGTCAGGATTTATTTCTTTTGATAAGGCTCCTTTTATTAAAGTAATGAAATCAAAATGAGCTGATATTCTTGATATAATGTAAATTGATACTAAAGCAGTTGTAGCCTGCAATAATACTGTTATCAATGCAGCTTTTTTATTTTTATCACGCAAAGCTATTGCTATTATTACTAATGTAAAGAATAATAGTGATGTGCTGCTGGAAAACCAAAATAAAAAAACTGATATTATTGGTAATACTGCCGTTTTAATGTATGCGGGAATTTTATCGGCTTTCAGATAAGCAAGGGAAAAGAATGTTCCAGTTATATAAATCAAATCAACACTTAACCCTGAATTGTATTTCCCATGTATAATTACCAGAAATATACCAGGAATAAACTGTAAAAGAAAAGAGCTCTTTTTTGAATAAAATTCTTCCAGTATTTTTCCTGTGAGTACTGCCGATAGGGTTACTGATAGCGAAAGTATTAGCCCTCCCCAAACTTTATATGCAAAAAACTGACTAAAAAACAGTGAAATGTATTCAATCATACCTCCCTGATATTCAATAAACTTGCTTAAGAAGAATTTCCCCTTAAGGAATAAAGGCTGTTGATGAAAATCTATTAATACAGGATTTAAAAATGCTGTAATATATATGAATATCAGTATGAAAAACAATACGATAGTTGTTATTCTGATAGCCGGAAAAACTTTATTGTTCATTTAACAGAGAATAGGTTTAAATCAGTCACAAATATAATAAAGAGATATTAACTTTGTAGCTCGACTTTAAAACTGATATTGTCAATTGTAAATTTTATTAAAATGGCAGCAAAACCTAAACAGGAAATGAACGAATCTTCCAAAATAAAACTTTTCATTTTAATTATTTCAGTTCTAACTTTAATATCCTTTTCCCCGGTCTTCAATGCAGGTTTTGTCAACTGGGATGATGATGTTTATGTAATCGACAACCCTGATGTTATTCAAGGCAATATCCCTGATCTGATTACTAAACCTGTTGCAGGTAATTTTCACCCCTTAACTATGATTTCACTTGCTATCGATTATAAAGTTTCAGGAGGTAAAGCTTCTTTTATACATATAGTCAATCTGATCCTGCATCTCTGCAATATCGTTCTTGTTTTCTTCTTTGTTTATAACCTTACAGGAAAGAAGTTTTGGATTGCTGCTGTTACTTCTTCTCTTTTTGCAATTCACCCTTTACACGTTGAATCTGTTGCCTGGATTTCTGAACGTAAAGACTTGCTGTATAGCTTATTCTTCCTCGGAGGACTACTTCTTTATCTTGAATATATTAAAAAGAAAGATATCAAATTATTGATTTTAGTTGCCTGCTTATCTTTTCTGGCTATGCTATCTAAACCAGCAGCTGTTGTCTTTCCTTTAGTCCTTATTGCTATTGATTATTATTCTGAAAGAATTAAAAATGTAAAGGTATGGCTTGAAAAAATCCCATTCCTGATTATTGCCATTATAATGGGTATTGTTACTCTTGTTGTTCAGAAAGACAGCGGAGCATACTCTGATGAGCTGTTGTTCCCCTTTTCTTCCCGTATCTTGTTTGCCTCCTATGGCATGATGATGTATATAATAAAAACAATTTTGCCAATTAATCTTTGTGCCTTTTATCCTTTCCCTGCTATAAATGAAGTTCTTCCTGCTCCTTATTTTATTTCTCTTGCTTTTACCATTTTGTTAATTGCTGTTTTTATTATTTCCTTCAGAAAGAATCTTAAAAATATTGTTTTTGCTGTTTTCTTTTATGTTGTAAATCTTATACTTGTGCTTCAGATTCTTCCTGTTGGAAGTGCAGTAATTGCTGACAGATATTCATATATTCCTCTGATAGCTCCTTTTTTTATTATAGGTTTCTTTGTTCAGAAAGCTATCGATAAAAAGGATGGGAAAATTCCAAATTATATTTCAATACCGGCAGTTGCTGTTTTTATTGTTCTTGCTTTTGTAAGCCGGTCACAGGCTGCCACATGGAAAGATGGTGCCTCCCTTTGGGATAAGTCAATATCTGCCTGCCCGAGCGGGAAAGCCTATTCCAACAGAGGATTGCTCTTTAAAGCAGAAGGTAAGACACAAGAAGCTTTTGATATGTTCTCCAATGCAATAGAAATTGATAAATACAACTCTGATGCTCTTGTTAACAGGGCTAACATTTTCTTTAACAGAAAGAATTATTCTTCAGCTATTGCCGATTATTCTGCCTGTATTGAACATGAAAAAGATAACGATAAGGCTTTTGCCAACAGAGGCGCTGCGTATCTTGCAACTGGCGAGTATGATAAGGCTTTATCTGATTTAAACACTACAATTCTCTTAAACCCCGCAACACAAAATGGTTATAAAAACAGGGGTATGCTTTATGTAATGACCGGTAATTTTAAGTATGCTATTGCCGATTATATTAAACACTTGGAAGTTGTTCCCGATAATACCGGTGATATTTATTATAAAATCGGATATTGTTTCTTGCAGGTCAATGACAACAAGAGAGCTGCCGATGCTTTTTCCCGTGCAATAAAGGTGAATCCCGATGGTTCTTTCTTCAGTATGAGGGCAAGTGCTTTATTTAATCTTGGAGATTTTGAAAACGCCCGAAAAGATGCTCTCGTTGCTATTAAGAGTGGGGCAGAGGTAGATTCTCAACTTTTATCTGCTTTAGGGATTAATTAATTAACAGATAGTATCAAAAAAAAGGGTTGTCTGGAAAGACAACCCTTTTTTAAATATAGTTAATATAGGTTATTCTCCCCACTTGTGTTCGGCCATCCTCTTGTATGAGTTGTAACGCCATTTAGCATTTGCCTCCGCAGCCACAAATAATTCACTTGCTGCTTCAGGGAACGATTTCTTCAAAGAAGTATAGCGTACTTCTCCGTTAAGGAATTCCTGGAATTCTTCCCACTTAGGTTCTTTGCTGTCAAGTGTGAATGGATTCTTGCCTTCAGCTTCCAACATTGGGTTGTAGCGGTATAGATGCCAGTAGCCACTTTCAACAGCTTTGTTTTCTTCCTCCTGTGTTTTACCCATCCCGGCACGCAGTCCATGATTGATACATGGTGCATAAGCAATTATAATTGAAGGTCCCGGATATTCTTCTGCTTCCCTTATTGCTTTGAAATATTGTGATTGGTTTGCTCCCATTGCAACCTGAGCAACGTATACATAACCGTAACTCATTGCCATTGCTCCAAGGTCTTTCTTGCGAATCCTCTTACCGGCAGCAGCAAATTTGGCAACTGCACCTACAGGTGTGGATTTTGATGATTGGCCTCCTGTATTTGAATAAACTTCTGTGTCAAGTACAAGAACGTTTACATTTTGTCCGCTTGCCAACACATGGTCTAAACCTCCATAGCCGATGTCATAAGCCCAACCGTCTCCACCAAATACCCATATAGATTTCTTGATGAGATATTGTTTCAGACTTTTTATGATTTTTGCATAATCGCTATTGCTTGACTTAATGGCTTCCAGAACTTTAGCTGTAGCAGCTTTTGATCCTTCAAGAGTGTCTTTTCCTGCAATCCATTCTGCAAATGCTTCTTTTTCAGCTTCTGTAGCACCATTAGCTATCGCTTTCTCCATCTCCATTTTTATACGGTCACGCTGGGCGTTAACACCTTCGCTCATGCCAAAACCATATTCGGCATTGTCTTCAAATAGTGAGTTAGCCCATGCTACTCCTTGTCCGCTAACTTTATTTTTGCAATATGGTGTTGATGGAGCTGAGTTACCGTAAATTGAAGTACAGCCTGTTGCATTGGCTACCATCATTTGTTCGCCGAAAAGCTGAGTTATCGCTTTGATATATGGTGTTTCACCACAACCTGCGCATGCTCCTGAGAACTCAAATAATGGTTGCGCAAACTGTGAATTTTTAACTGTCTTAGTCTTGTCTACTACTTCTTTGTAGCCAACAATTTCATCCATATATTTGAATCTTTCAACTTCAGCCATCTGTGTTTCAAGTGGCTTCATTATTAATGCTTTCTCCTTAGCCGGACAAACATCAGCGCAGTTTCCGCAACCTGTACAGTCAAGAGGTGAAACCTGAATCTTGAATTTCAAACCGTTGA
>CAYUEI010000084.1:0-11496 GCA_964443445.1 uncultured Prolixibacteraceae bacterium
TTGCTTTCATGAGAGGAAGAACACTAAGCAATGCTTTTGTTATACTTGATGAAGCTCAAAACACAACAATTAACCAGCTTAAGATGTTTCTTACAAGAATGGGGTTGAATACAAAGTTCATTGTAACAGGCGATGAAACACAAATTGATCTTCCCAGAAGAAATGATTCGGGTCTTATTCAGGCTATGCGGATATTAAAAGGCATCGATGGCATTTCAATCGTGAAGTTCGATCAGAACGATATTGTAAGGCATAAGCTTGTCCGCGATATTGTTGCTGCTTATGAAAAACACCAGGCAGAGATGGACGCACGTCGTGAAGAGATGAGAAATGAAAAGAAAGATAATAACGAGTAATATAAATATATCTGAATATGAGTAATGCAATTGTTAAAACTGATTTCAATTTTCCCGGTCAAAAGAGCGTATATCATGGAAAAGTAAGAGATGTATACGACATCAATGATGATTATCTGGTAATGATTGTATCTGATAGAATATCTGCCTTTGATGTTGTACTTCCTAAAGGTATTCCTTATAAAGGACAGGTTCTCAATCAGATTGCTGCTAAGTTTCTGGATGCCACAAGTGATATTGTACCTAACTGGAAGATAGCAACTCCTGATCCAATGGTAACTGTCGGACATAAATGCGAGCCCTTCAAGGTGGAAATGGTTATAAGGGGTTATCTTACAGGACACGCATGGCGCGAATATAAAGAAGGCAAACGGACTCTCTGCGGTAATATAATGCCGGAAGGGATGAAAGAAAACCAGAAATTCGAAAAGCCGATAATCACTCCTACTACAAAAGCTTCTGTCGGCCATGATGAAGATATTTCCAAAGAAGAAATAATTGCTCAGGGCATCGTGTCGAAAGAAGATTACGAAATGCTTGAAAAATATACACATGCTATCTTTCAGAGAGGAACTGAAATAGCAGAGAAAATGGGTCTCATACTTGTTGATACCAAATATGAGTTTGGCAAAAAAGACGGAAATATTTATCTTATTGATGAAATCCATACTCCAGACTCTTCGAGATACTTCTATTTAAAGGGTTATAAAGAAAGATTTGAAAATAATGAACCTCAGAAGCAACTTTCCAAGGAGTTTGTCCGTCAATGGTTAATAGAAAACGGATTCCAGGGTAAAGAAGGACAAGTAGTTCCGGATATGAGTGAGGAATTCGTTAACAGCGTAAGCGAAAGATATATTGAATTATACGAAAATATAACAGGCGACAAGTTTGTTAAAGCAGATATCAACAATATAATGAAACGCATTGAAACAAACATCAATGATTTTATAAGTTCAAAACTATAAGCATTTTATGAAACGATTTTTAATTTATTCAGCGATCCTGATTTCAACTGTTTTTGCATCATTCAGCTGTATTGACCTTGATGCAGAATACGAAGAAAACATTAGAGAACAGGAGAAGTATTACGCTAAACTTCAGGAACAGTTTGGAAAAGACACTGTTATCATTGAGAAATATCTTGCTGACAGCAGTCTGACTGCAGTTAAAGACTCTTCAGGGATATATTTCATTATTGAAGCAGCAGGCGAAGAGCTGCACCCCAATGATAACTCAGTCATTACAGTTTTATATAAAGGGCAACTTGTTGATGGAACAGTTTTCAGCCAAACCGCTGACAGTACAGCCTATACTACAAATTTAAGGAGCCTTATTACCGGCTGGAGAATAGGTATTCCCAAAATCGGAGCAGGAGGAAAGATAAAGCTCTTTGTTCCTTCATATTACGGGTATGGTGATCAAGTCTGGGGAAAAGTTCCTGCCAATTCTGTCCTTATATTTGATATTAATTTGCTTTCATTCTATTAAGCAAGATACCGGATAACAATTTATCAATCCAGGAGTCAATAAATTAAAAGTCTGTATAAAACAATAAAAGCTGCAATTTTTCTTTGCAGCTTTTATTGTTTATTGGACATTGGTTATTTTCCGAGCAGACAACAAGTGTGAAAAAAACAGACAATTAAACAGAGAGGATACCCCCCAAAAAAAAAGAAGGAATTGATAATCATGAACGAAGTGAATAAATCCAACCTACAAAACAACACTTTCGCAAAGAATCTGTTTTTTTATCCTAATACAACGATTATGTTGAAAACTTTTTGATTATGAAAATAATTAACTTACATTTGCAGCAACATGCTTACCCCGCTTCCCGTAAGAACAGCGCGCTCAGGGTGAGCTTTTTATTTATATCCCTATGAACAAAGTGCCTTACACCAAAACGGCTCTTTCTTATGCCGACCAACTACAACAACTTAAAAACGTGGCTTAACCATCGAAAACGAACTAAAAGCCCTGCACTTACTTGAGGTTATTAGCTACTACCGTCTAAGTGGTTATTGGTATCCACTTTTAGACGATAAACAAAATCATAAGTTTAAATCCACTGCTACTTTCGAAACAGCTTTTAGTATTTATAAATTCGACAGGGAACTTCGTTTACTGGTTCTTAGAGAACTTGAAAAAATTGAAGTAGCTGTACGTGCCAAAATGATTTATATATTATCACATAACCTTGGCCCATTTTGGTATCTCAATTCTGCAAACTTTTCGAATCCGGGAAAACACAAGGAAATGCTTTCAAAAATTGAAAAAGAATATTCTCGAAGTGATGAAGAATTTCTACAGGCATTCAAAGACAAGTATTCCGACCCAATGCCACCCAGTTGGATGATGATGGAAGTATCATCGTTTGGTACATTATCGAGCCTTTACAGTTATTTACAGCCCACCAAAGACAAACGGGATATCGCAAAATATTTTGGCTTAGCTGATAAAGTGTTCTCATCGTGGTTACATAGTATTGTGTATTTACGGAATATATGTGCACATCACGCACGTTTATGGAATCGCGAAATGCAAATACAACCCACCATCCCCCGAAACCCATACAACACATTTATAAAACAAATAAGCTATGTGTCACCTGAATCAGGCCAATCGTTACCTTTGAATAATAAAACTTATTTTATCCTTTCAATGGTTATTTACCTTATGAATACGATAAATCCCAAACATGACATTCAAAGCAAATTTAAGTCGTTATTGGCAAAGTACCCGAATATTGATACCCGGGCAATGGGCTTTCCGTTAACCTGGCAAAACGAATCACTTTGGAAATGATAATAAAGCAAATAGTAATCCGGGATTACAAATCCTCGCAAATGCCAAAGTTTGAGTAAAGGGTTCAGCCCTTCCCTCCCCAAATAACGGTCTTTCAGGATGGTCTTAGATCCCCCACGCTCAAAAAACAAAAAGAAAAGTTAAAGGACTAACAAATAGAAAGAAAGAAATAGATACCAGTTGCCAACTCTTACTTATCCCTTAAAACCTTCAGTATTTCAGGCCACAATTCATACAACTCCCTGCTACCTGAAAGTACAATATCAGCACCTGCATCTTTTAATACCGAGGGATCAAGGGGGCCAGTATTTATTGCTATGGTAAACAAGCCTGCTGCCTTTGCCGATTCTACTCCTAACGGTGCATTTTCAACAACTATCGACTCTGATACTTTATAGCCTGATTTCTTAAGGGCTTTTAGATATGGTTCCGGATCAGGCTTGCCATGCCTGACATCATGGGCAGTAATCATCTTGTCCCTTCTAACGCATCCGTCATATTCGTGTTCAAGCCTATCCAGAAGATTACTTTGAGCTGAACCTGTTACAACCCAGCAGTCGATGCCGGCTTCCTTTACCTGAACAAGCAAATCCTTCATGCAGCACATAATTCCTGCCTCCGGGAAACCCCCCATTATATAATGCTTACGGTTTTTAATTTTTTCGCAGACCTCATCCGAAACATCTTTATCAAGGTACTTTTTGAAAAGCTTTCGCACTGTATATAATGCCGTTGCCCCTTCGTTTAAATAAGGTTCAATTTCATCAACGTCCAATCCGTTTTCCCTGAATACCTGAAACCATGCTTTGGAATGCATGGGCATTGAATCATACAGCACACCGTCCATATCAAAAAAGATAGCCTTGAAACGGAACTCTTCACCCAACATTAAAGTATGATCCAAAAATGATTTCGCAATCTCTGTCTTATCTGTCATCGTAAAAAAATATTGCCAAAAGTAATAAGGCAATATTCATTTAAGCTATAACCCTCTGTAAATAATGAAATTGATAAATATTACTTAATGAATAAAATACTCTGGTCTTATAATCATTTCGTTTCCAAAACTATATATTCCCCGGATAGCTTACCCCTGCAATTGCGGGGATCTCTGGTCAGTTTTATTGATTTTATCTCCTGAGGTTTCATTTGAGCTATATCAGAAAGTGGTCTTTCAGAACAATCAACAAGAAGGTTAGGACTGCAATCGTCATCGATCTTAATAGTCTGAATATAACCATTCTGTCCGAATATCAGTACACCTTCGCAAACAGTAAATATTTCAGATGTATTACCCTTAAGCTGAACTTCAATCATCCCGTTTGGGTGTCCGTGCTTTTCCGACTCCTGCCCTTTCAAAACATTAATACTCTGAATACAATCGGGATTCAAATGACTTAATGAAGCTTTCACCCCTTCCTTTGATTCATATCCGTTTATAAGAATTGATGGTTCGTTGTTAGTTCCAATTAATTCTATTCCATTCTTATTGCAAACCTTAATGTTAGTCTTTTCGCCTTTATTATTTTTTCTATCAGCTGGCTTTTCGTTTTTATCATTTACTCCTGATAAAACATCCAGCCCGTCAATATTTAGGATATTCTTAAGAAGAGAAATCTTTCCCAGATCAATCTTTCCATTTATTTCTACGACCGAAACATCAGCCATGCTAGTATTTACGAGCAAAAGTTCTGAATAATAATCGCCCGATTCCTTAACAAAAATCAATCTGTTTTCATAAGTACCTTTGTCAACTCTGAAGGGTTGGTAATCTATAAGGCGATATTTACTGTAAACATCATCCAGAAAAATAGGGATATTCTCAACTCCCGACATTGTAAAGCTTAAAACTTTAAGACCATCTATTTTCTCAAGAACATCGCGCACTTCAGTTCCCGGATTCTTTTCTTTTATGTAGAGGTTTATAGTCTTTTTATTCAACTCGGTAGCAAAATACTGTTTTTGCTGTTTGTATATATCCGATAATTCACGGAAAGGTTTTTGTCCAATCACTGATGTCAGGGAGAAAAACATTATCACCATGAAAAACGCTTTTCTTTTCATACTATTCTGCTTTAACATTTTCAGCTACTATGGTTATAATTTCATCTTCATAAAGAACCTCAACTCTTTGATTGTTTTCATTTGACAATTCTGAAGATGTATGGCTCAAGGCCTTTTCAATGATGGCAAACTGGCTTTCCATTTTCTCAACTTCTTTTTGCCTTAAAATTGAAAATACGCTAACAGCAAAAATCAGAGAGGCGGCAATACCAATGGAAAATAAAGATATAACTTTCTTCCTTTGTCTCTTTTGAATATAAGCCCACACACTATCCTCAATATCGCCAGGATATTGTTTCATGTAGCTTAAATATTCATCATAAACTTTATTCGTCTTATCTTCTTCCGATTGCTTCATAAGCATATATCTTTTCTATTTTTTCTTTTACAGTTTTTCTTGCCCTTGAAAGCAGCACCCTTATGTATGCAATATCTGTTTCAAGAACACCGGCAATCTCTTCAAATTCAAGGCCGTCAATATCTCTCATCTGGATTACCTCTTTTTGATTTTTAGGCAATTCTTCAATTATACCCTGAATTATTTCAATGACCTCTTTCCTTTCATGATGATCGTTTAAAATCGGTTTATCTTTTATAGACTGAGGAATCTCATCAAATATCACCGGCTTTTTCCTTTTCAGCTCATCAATACAAACATTACGGACAACAGTATAAGTAAAGGCCTTGATATTAGTACATTTATCAAGTTGTTTCCTGTTTTCCCAAAGCTTCATCATACTGTGCTGAACGGCATCCCGCGCCATGTCATTGTCTTTTAACATTCGCCGGGCCATAGGAAAAACAACTTTTGATAAAGTAAGTACCTTGTCTTTAAATTCCCGTTCAGTCATCCTTATACCTTAAAACGATTACTCAATGATTTTATATCAAAAGATACAGAATTAAAAATCAGCCTATAAATTTACGTTTTATAATTCCATTTACAGATTTGTTTTGGCTTAGAGTATTGTTAATTTTAGTCGCTGTAATTTTTATTTATATGGATGTTAAAATTGAACAAGGCTGGAAAGAAATGCTGAAGGATGAATTTGAGAAACCTTACTTCATCAAACTAACAGAATTTGTAAAGTCAGAATATAAAACACAGCTGGTTTTTCCTCCGGGAAAAGAAATATTTAATGCTTTCAACCTTTGCCCTTTCGACATGGTAAAGGTTGTAATTATCGGGCAGGATCCGTATCATGGACCCGAACAGGCACACGGGCTTTGCTTTTCAGTCAGGGAAGGAATTGTCTTTCCACCTTCGCTTAGAAATATTTTTAAGGAAATAGAATCCGACCTTCAAAAACCAATACCCAAATCAGGTGATTTGTCGAGATGGGCACAGCAAGGTGTTTTACTTTTAAACGCTACACTAACTGTAAGGGCTCATCAGGCAGGTTCTCATCAGAATAAAGGCTGGGAAACATTTACTGATGAGGCTATCAAAGTTTTATCGGAAAAGAAGGAAAATATTGTTTTTCTTCTTTGGGGAGCCTATGCACAAAAAAAAGGCGAGGTTATAGACAAGAGTAAACATCTTGTCCTTGAGTCGGTACACCCATCTCCCCTTTCAGCAATGAGAGGTTTCTTCGGCAACAATCATTTTAGTCAGACTAACAAATTCCTTGAATCAAAAGGACTAAGTCCTGTAAATTGGTAGTTTAAATAATTATATTTGCCTTTTTAAAACTAACTAAGCCTGATGAGAAATTACATTTTAATTATTCTGCTGTCAATATCATCCCTAAGCTCTTTTTCTCAGTCAAACAAAGAATTGAAATTCAATGAGGCCTATCGCCCTCAATTTCATTTTTCTCCGGAAAACAACAGAATGGGCAGTCCTATTTCTGTAATCCTCATTGATACAGTTTATCACATTTTTTATCAGCACAACCCGCATAACCTCCAGCAGGGCTTTATCAACTGGGGACATGCTCACAGCTATGATCTTGTAAACTGGAAACACGACAGCATTCTCATTTCTCAACCTGAAGGAATAAGCGACTCTATGATTTCCACACCATGGTGGGGAAGCGTAATTGCCGGTGAAAATGAAATAACTGCCTGGTATAACAGCTGGAGTGAAGGAGTTTACAGGCTGAAAGGCAATAATGATTTCAAATGGAAAGAGAAAGAACAGCTCACCGGACTTGAGGGTATTACTAAATGCGAACCCTTTGTTTTCAAAGATCCGAAGAATGGTAAAAGCTATATGTTAAATTTCGACCGGGCTGACTCTACCATGAATCTTTTTGAATCGGCTGATGGATTAAGCTGGACAAGGAAATCAGAATTTAATTATAAATTCGGCCTTCCGTGCTTTACAGAAATGTCGGTTGAAGGAATTCAGGATACAACAAAATGGCTTCTGATGACTGAAAAAGGAACATACGCTATTTGCAATTTCAAAGATGGAAAGATAGATTTCATTTCTCCTGTTTTGAAATTTGATGAAGGCAGAAGGACAGGCGGATCAATTTGTTTTTATGATGCACTAAAGAACAGGCATATTCTGATTTCAGAACTTAAAAGTGAGCAACATCCTGATTTACCGGCTAATGGTCAGTTTTCTTTTCCAAAAGAAATAAAACTTGTAAAAACAAAAACCGGATTTGATATTTTCAAAAAGCCGATAAGCGAGATAAAAAACCAGTATTTGAAGAATTATCAGTGGACAAATCAAAAGATATATCCGGGTATAAACAACAATATTTTATCAAGAGTTAAGGAAACTTCATTTCATCTCAAAGGGGTAATAGACCTGAAAAACTGTGATCAGTTTGGTTTCTTTGTCCGCTCGGATAAAGACCGCAATGGCACGGAAATTAATTACAGCGTCAGCCGAGAGCAGCTAACTGCACTAAACTGCAAGGTAAACTTCAAGCCGATAAATAATAAGGTTGATATTGAAATTCTGGTTGATCGTTCAACCATTGAAATCTTTGTCGCCGGAGGAAGGTATTCAATCAGCAGTTCTTTTCTTCCCGATCAGGATAAGCTAAGATGTGAATTATACACCATTGGAGGTGAGATAGTAGTTGATTATCTTGAAATTAACTCTCTCAAATCAACCTGGAGATAGCAGAAGAAAGTAAAAAGCTACCTGCAGAATTAAGAAATTCCATTATTAAACTACTGGATTACTCCTTCTCGGGTACGACAACTTTCATCCCGACCTGCAAATACAGATCAAGGTGATCGAGACATGAATAATGTTGAAATAGCTTTCCGTCTTTGACTTTCAGAATATGAATAGAAGGAACATCAAAAGGTTTGCCTGTTCTGTTGAAAATTCCCTTCAGGCGGCATCTCATTACAATTACGCTATCCATTTGAATTATCTCTTCAGCACTAAAGTCAAATTCTGAAACAGCTTTCCGGGTAACTAAAACAGCTGATTTCATTCCTTCAATCCCTGATACAATGGCGCCGGCCTCGGAAGTAGGAGTTGAATGTCTTACAAAATCAGGAGAAAGCAAGGTATCGAGACTGTTAACTTCTCCGGTATTCCACACAGAAATAAAAGCATTTGCCAATGATGCGTTGTCATTTTTTGGAGTATAATTACTCTTACAGGATGATAATATGATTAACACTAAAAGACAAGTGTATAATGAAACAGGGAATATTTTCATAGTAATCGTTTTATTGAAGATTTATACTTGATCAAATATATGTTAAAATTAAAATATTTTTAAAATAACATCGTAATATTCAACAGATTAAAAATACCTTTCAGAAAACCGGATTTTTACAATACTTCATTCGTAGCAAAGTACCACCAAAGTACCACCAAAGAGCCTGTTTCTCCCATTATAATAGGATTAAGTGGTACTTTGGTGGCACTCTGGTGGTATTTTGGGATTGCTTTGGTATTTCAAAATCTTAGCCAAAATGAAGAAAAATCAGAATGGCAAAGGTTGAATAAGAAGATGAAAAATTCAATATTATTTTTTAACTTTAACAGAAACGTAAAATACTGTGGCAGAAAAACTGAAAACTTTTTTATCAGCTGTGGTAAGATTGCTTACTCCTCCTGACAATTGGAAAATTCCGGTAATAATCATGCTGGGGTTTATCTTTGGACTGGCATTTCTTATCTTCTACATTGCAAAGGCCCCTTCGTATTTGTCGGATAAGCCTGAAACCTGCATGAACTGTCATATAATGGCGCCACAGTATGCTACCTGGGCGCACAGCAGTCATAGGGAAAAGACCAACTGTAACGAATGTCATGTACCCCACAACAATATTTTCAATAAATATTATTTCAAAGCTAAGGATGGGTTACGTCATTCCTCGATGTTTGCATTAAGACTTGAGCCTCAGGTTATCTTCATACATGAAGCAGGGCAGAAGGTTGTAAAAAACAATTGTATCAGGTGCCATAAGGATTTGCTTACGGATGACAGGATGAATCAGCTAAACGAGGTATTTCATCAATACAGAAAAGATAAGGACTGCTGGGATTGCCACAGGGAAACACCTCATGGAAGGGTAAACAGTTTATCGAGTGTACCTTATGCGAGGGTGCCGGTAGCGGGAAGTCCTGTTCCTGAATGGATGAAAAGCCTTTTAAAGAAGAGTGAATAAAAACATAAAAGAAAAAAAATATGAAGTCGATAACTGAATTAATAAAAGAAAAGCCAATAGTTGGCTGGTTGTTATTTTTTGCGACAATGGCTTTAGTATTTTTAATCGGGCTGCTGGCTTCATCAATATTTGAGCGAAGGGCAGAGTCGATGTTTGTATATACCCCACAGGTAAAGCACTCTCAGTTTGAGCCGAGGAATGAAGTCTGGGGACAGAATTTCCCGCGGGAATATCAATCATGGTTAAAAACGCAAGACACAACATTCAGCAGCAAGTATAACGGGTCGGTTACGATCGACATGCTGGAAGTAGATCCGAGGTTAGTTGTATTATGGGCAGGATACAGTTTTTCAAAAGATTACAAACAATCGAGGGGTCATTATCATGCAGTTAAGGATGCACAAAACACATTAAGGACAGGTGCACCGTTAAAGGGAACTGCTAGTCCGCAGCCAAATACTTGCTGGACATGTAAGAGTCCTGATGTTCCAAGGTTGATGAATGAAATGGGGATAGCAGAATTTTACAAAGGGAGCTGGGATCAGAAAGGGAGTCAGGTCATAAATCCAATTGGGTGTGGTGATTGCCATGATGCAAAAACAATGAATCTTCATATCTCGAGGCCGGCGTTGATTGAAGCTTTTGAAAGGACTGGGAAGGATATTACGAAATCTTCTCATCAGGAAATGCGTACGCTTGTTTGTGCTCAATGTCATGTTGAATATTATTTCAATAAAAAGAAGATAGAAGGAGTTCAATATCTGACCTTTCCATGGGACAAGGGGCAAAATGCAGAAGCCGTAGAAAAATATTACGATGAAATAGAGTTTTCAGACTGGACACATTCAATTAGCAGGGCTCCGATGTTGAAAGCCCAGCATCCCTGTTATGAGATATATCTGACTGGAACCCATGCCAGCAGGGGTGTTTCATGTGCAGATTGTCATATGCCGTATATGAGTGAAGGGGGGCAGAAGTACACTGATCATCATATTCAAAGTCCACTGAATAATGTTTCCAACTCGTGTCAGGTATGTCATCGTGAAGATACTGAACAACTTATAAAGGATGTATACGATCGCCAGGACAAGATAATAGAAAACCGAGACAAGCTTGAAGAGTTGCTTGTAAGGGCACATAATGAAGCGAAGCTGGCATGGGACAAGGGAGCAACAGAACTGGAAATGAAAGACATACTAACAGATATCAGGCATGCCCAATGGCGATGGGATTATTCGGCTGCCAGTCATGGTGCGTCATTTCATGCTCCTGTAGAAACGGGCAGGATAATATCAACAGGAATAGTTATAGCGCAGGAGGCCAGGATCAAGCTTTCGAGGGTGTTGGCAAAGCTTGGTTTTAATGAAGAATTACCTTATCCTGATATAAGTACCAAAGAAAAAGCTCAACAGTTTATAGGTTTAGACATGAAGAAACTGAATGAAGAAAAATCCGTCTTCATAAAAGAAGTAATTCCTCAGTGGTTAAAAGCAGCAATGGAAAGAGAGAAAAATTACGTTGTTGAAGAGCAATAAAAACAGGCAGGTTTCAGCAATGTAAAAAATGTTTTAAAAAAGAATGGCAAATGCTGATTATTATGCAATTATTTTTATTTCAGCTGTTGTAATTCCAAAAAAATAAAATACTTTTGCAGTCCCGATTATCAAGCGTT
>CAYUEI010000085.1:0-11445 GCA_964443445.1 uncultured Prolixibacteraceae bacterium
TCTTTCTATGGAATCCATTACGCCTAAAATTAAGTTGAATCCCCGTAAAATATTCTGGCAGCGAGGAGCATGCTCAAATGCCATGTTTTATCTTCTGAATTATGAGTTTGACAATGAAAAGCTTCAGGAAGAAAAGGCAGCTGATATGTTGGCAGGGGGCATTGCTCAAAAAGGGCATCAATGTGGATTGCTTTGGGGAGGAGCCCTGGGTATTGGTAATGAGGCATTTCATAGGTGCGAAGACAAGAATATGGCTATTGCTGCTGCGATTAACGCATCAAAAATATTGGCCGATTCATTTCATAAAAGAGCCCGGAGTTTAAATTGTCGAGATATTACTAATGTGAATATGGAAAGCAAATCGGGGTTAACTTTATTCATATTGAAAACCATTGCATGTGGGTTTGTATTCAGTCCCTGCTTTAACCTAATCGTGAAATGGACACCGGAAGCAGTTCAGGCGGCAAAAAAGGGTCTTTCGGAAAATATAAGTTATAATAAGCCTTGTATTAGTTGTGCAACCGAGGTTGTAAAAAAAATGGGAGGCACTGAAGAGGAATCTGTCATGGTAGCCGGTTTTGCAGGGGGAATAGGTTTAAGTGGCAATGCCTGTGGAGCTTTGGGAGCTGCAGTTTGGTATAAAATGCTTGACTGGGGCAAGAAAAATCCGGGACAGACACAAGAGATGTTTAGTAATCAGGATGCGAAGAAAGTATTAAGGGAATTTTATATTCAAACCGACTCTGAAGTGACGTGCAGTAAGATATGCAAAAGGAATTTCAAAACTATTGATGAGCACTCAGAATATATCAAAAGTGGCGGTTGTAAAAACATAATTGAAGCGTTGGCAAAGTCATAAAATTTGGAATCATGTTCAAACGTAAAGTTTATCTCGATAATAACGCTACCACTAAGGCAAGCAGCCGTGTAATTAAGACCATTAACAGCGTTTTAAAGTATCAGTGGGGAAATCCTTCATCGGGATATAGAGAGGGTAAAACGGCTTCAAATGTTATTGAAAAAGCACGTGAGCAAGTTGCAAAATCTATTAATGCCCATTCACACGAGGTTTACTTTTCAAGTTGTGCTACAGAATCAAACAATGCAGTATTAAATACTTTAAGCAAACACTTCTATCCTGCGAAAAGAAAAATCATTTCCTCCCCTATTGAGCATCCTTCGGTGTTAAAAACACTTGATTTTCTGGAAACTCAGGGGGTAATAGTTCAATATTGTGCGGTCGATAAATTTGGCTTCATATCCGCTAAAGAACTGGAAAAACTGATTGATGATGATACGTTTTTGATTTGCTGTATGTATGCAAATAATGAGATAGGGACAATTCAAAACATTCAGGAAATATCAGCTGTTGCGAAAATACACAACGTTTTAGTTTTGTCTGATTGCGTACAGGCGTTTGGAAAGATTAAAGTTGACGTAAAAGAATTGGGAGTTGATTATGCTACTTTTTCAGCACATAAACTCTATGGACCTAAGGGCATTGGGGCTTTGTATGCTAGGATAAGCAGTCCTTTGGAGCCTTTTATTCACGGGGGACATCAGGAAGAAGGAATGCGGGCGGGAACAGAATCGGTTCATAATATAGCAGGTTTTGGAGAAGCATGTAAGGATGTTGATAATCTTGTATCTCATTCTGAAGAAGTTAAATTGCTAAAGGAACTGTTTATTCAACAATTAAGAGCTGTTAAGACTAACATTGTAATAAATTCTCCGTCAGAAAACTGTTTACCAAATACGATTAGTGTTACACTGACTGGCATAAATAGCAAAGAGCTAATGATGATGTTAGATTTTCATGGAATTTCTGTATCGTCGGGTTCAGCATGTAGTTCGCAGAGCAATAAGCCATCAAGAGTTTTAAAGGCAATAGGTTTGTCGGATACTGCGGCACAGGAGACGCTCAGGATAAGTTTGGGAAAAGATACAAAGAAGAATGATGTTTGGTATACAGTGAAGGTAATTGAGAAGTATTTAAAGGGCAATACATATTGATGGAGAAATTCCCAAGATTAATTCTATATATTTCGCTCAATTCAATATTAGAGCTAAATATTTGAAATCAGTATTCATATAAAACAGTATAAATTTGGAAAGAATGCATAATGAGTTAAGTATTTCCATTTTAAAATATATTGGATTAAATTTGAAAGAACAGAAAAAGTGATTAAATATTTTTTGATGGAAAGCAAGGGCGAAATATTACTATATCAAAGCGAAAATGGCACTATTAAAATTGATGTGCGAATGGAAAACGAAACAGTATGGTTAAATCAATACCAATTGGAAACATTGTTTCAAACTAATCGCACTTCCATTGTAAAGCATATAAAGAATATTTATGAATCAGGTGAATTGGATATCGAAGCAACTTGTGCAAAATTTGCACAAGTTCAAAATGAGGGCAATAGGAGTGTTTCACGAAACATAAATTATTACAATCTTGATATGATTATTTCGGTTGGATACCGCGTTCAAAGCCACGTGGCTACTCACTTCCGTATTTGGGCTACTCAACGACTAAAAGAATATATTATTAAAGGCTTTACACTCGACGATGATCGTATAAAGGCAGCCGGACAAATCCGCTATTTCGATGAACTTCAGGAACGTATTCGCGATATACGAAGCTCGGAGCGTATTTTTTATATGAAAGTAAAAGAAATTTTTGCACTAAGCATTGATTATGATCCTCAAACTATGCAAGCAAAAGATTTTTTTGCTACAATTCAAAACAAGCTGCACTGGGCAATTCATAGACATACAGCAGCAGAACTTATCGCAGATAGGGCTAATTCAACCGAACAAAATATGGGTTTAACTACTTGGCAGGGAGACAGGATACGAAAAACAGATGTGAGCATTGCTAAAAACTATTTGAAAGAAGAGGAAATCAGCCAGTTAAATTTGTTAGTTGAACAGTTTCTTGCTTTTGCTGAGAACCAGGCAAAACAGAAAAAAGTAATGTATATGAACGATTGGATCCAAAAGCTTAACGACATTCTTATTATTAACGAAAATGAAATACTTGAACATTCAGGAAAAATTTCACACAATATGGCTGTTGAGATTGCAGAAAAAGAATATGAAAAATATAACGACCAACGGATTGCTGCTGAAGATAAAAAGTACTTGAATAATGTTTAGAGAGCCCAGTACTATTTCCAACTAATTTATTCAATTGATAATAACTAACTAAAATAAATCTCAATGACTAAATCTGTAAATCGAAAATTTCAAATGAAACATTTTTTGATTGTTTTATTAGGATTTCTTTCTGTTGCCGCTCTATATGGCGGAATCGGTTTTATTATTAATCCTGATGGGTCACTCTTCAGTATGAATACAGACATGTTGAAAAAACTTTGAACTTCTGAGTTTTGATTTTTGTTATTGCAGGGTAAGGATTTAATTATCCTTTACAAGGCTTGAAAAATCATATCAGTGGAAAGAAAACATTTTATAAAACTCATGTCACTTTTACCATTATCGGTTGGGGTGATGAAATTAAATGCACTAGGTACTATGTCAAATAAAATAGATAATTCAGTAAAAATGCCAATGCTGTTTTTGGGGCATGGAAGTCCGATGAATGCTATCGAAGAGAATGAATTTGTTGATGGGTTTCGCAACATTGGAAAGACAATTCCTAAGCCTGAAGCAATTCTTTGTATTTCGGCTCACTGGGAAACGCGAGGAACTTTTGTTACAGCTATGGAGCGACCAAAGACTATTCATGATTTTGGTGGTTTCCCGAAGGCTCTTTTCGATGTACAGTATCCTGCACCCGGTAATCCTGAACTGGCAGAAAAAGCGAAAAAGCTTGTAACAACAGCCAACGTTGAATCAGACTTTAACTGGGGCTTAGATCATGGAGCGTGGAGTGTTATAAAGCACCTCTACCCTAACGCAGATGTTCCGGTTGTTCAAATGAGTATCGACCAATATCAGGCTCCTAAATATCACTATGACATAATGAAAGAGCTTTCCCAGCTTAGGAAAAAGGGAGTTTTGATTATTGGAAGCGGAAATATGGTCCACAACCTTCGCATGGTGGCATGGGATAAGTTTGACGCTGACAATTATGCTTTCGATTGGGCTTTGGAAGCCGGCGGAAAGATGAAAGAATTCATCATGAATGGGGATCATAAGAGTTTGATAAATTACAAGAGCAATGGAAAAGCATTTGAACTTGCTATTCCAACTCCTGAACATTACCTGCCTTTACTTTACGTGTTATCGTTACAAGAAAAAAACGATGATGTTCTGCTGTTCAATGACAAAGCAGTAGCAGGTTCTTTAACAATGACTTCAGTGAAAATCGGGTAATCGATGCATTAACGTTAGGATATGTAAAGATTTTTGCATTTTCTATACAAAAGAAGTTGCCTTAGTATAAATATTTAAAAAATCTTTACATATTAAATCCTGGAAATTGGCAGAACAATAAATATTTTATACTTGATATTACAGGAGTTGCAGAGTCTGCCCATTTTATATCTGAGCAGTTATATCATCAGGAATAAGCCTGATTATTATAAATTTCTGTAAAAAGTAAGGGAAGAAGGATTATGGGAAGAATGGATACTTTTCATGTTAAGGGGAATTGAAGTTACGGCAAAGGAGACAATTGAATTGATTATTAAAATTAAGTCATCAGGCTGAACGAATTAGTTCTGATTGGTAATAGCAGCTCAAAGAATTAATTTAAATTAGAAAAGAAATAAAGCAAAAAAGATATGATTTTACACATTACAAATCTCAAGGAATGGGAGCAGGCGCAGTTAGCAGGAGAATTTATTACACCTTCTCTTAGCTCAGACGGATTTATTCATTGTTCAACACCAAGGCAAGTAGCCGATACAGCAAATATATTTTTCAAAGGACAGAATGGACTGATTCTTCTTTGTATAGATGAAAATAAGCTTATTCCGGAATGTAAGTTTGAGGATCCCACCGGCGGAGGTGATCATGATCCTGTTGTTGGTAAATTCTTTCCTCATGTATACGGACCAATAAATTTGTCGGCCGTGGTGAGGGTTGTAAATTTCACGGCAGATGAAAATGGTTTGTTCGAATTGCCCGAAGATTGCTCTTTGAATTTTTTTGATTAAATTTCAATTGAGATAATTCAATTTTCAATAAATTATATTGCAATAATATAATCTATGAAAACGGTTTATAAAATATTACTTCTTGCAATCCTTTCAATAAGCTTCCCTAACGGGAGGTTATTTGAAATATTTATATGGAATAACCGGATAACAAAGACTGAGATTACTGTAAGTGACAGTTTCTCAGAATTGAAAGGTAAGACTTGCTCTTTTCAAAGGATTACCAGGGAGATAAAAAATAAAGATAACATTCATTTTCAGCAGTGGTCAGATTATGTTGTTATTATAAAACTTTCAAACTTCAAGATAAAACATTTGTTTTTAATACAAAATAGTAAGACTTCTTATCTCAGGACTCTATTAATCAGACAATTCCTTTTTAATATACTTTATTCAGATGATTCTGTTTCGGGATTAAAACTTTTATCCTGAAACTTAATTTAATCATCTTATTATAAATATATTAAAATCAAAAAATCATGAATAATATTATATTGAGAACCGGCAAGTTGTCGGCTATTATTTGTTTAGTTTCATTTATTGTTTGGGTGATATCATTTATTGGAATAGCGATCCAATCACCCCTGTTTTACTGGACAAATGTTGAAGATTACATTCAGTATTTCTATAGTAACAATCAATTCTTTCAATATCTGGCCAAAACCTTTATGATCATTTTCAGTTTGGCATATATGGTTTTGACGATGGTTTTATATGAATTTGTGAGTATAGAAAGAAGGATACTTTCAAAGATTGCAGTTGTCTTTTCTCTAATGTTTGCCTTATTATCATCGGTTCATTATTTTATACAGATAAGCTCGGTAAGGTTTGCCTTTGAGGATAAATCATATGAAGGGATGGAGCATTTCCTTCAATCAAATCCAACATCATTTTCTTCCTCAGTAAACATGCTTGGATGGACTCTGTTTTTAGGACTTTCTTCCCTGTTTTTATATTCAGGCTTGAAAACTAATCCCAAAGCAAAAGGATTAAAAATAGGATTGTTGATTAATGCCATCTCATGTTTATTTGGAGGTATTGGTTTTATTTTCCAGGTTGACATTCTAACATTTATCTTTATGAATCTTGGAATTGGAGCAGCATTCTTTGTAATAACAATTTCAGGGGTAAAAATATTTAAAGCCTGATTGATTAATAAATTGGAGAATAATAAAGAAAAAGGATAGGGCTCCCCTATCCTTTTCAACCTAACTAAACCAAACTTATGAAATAACAGTATAGAAATATTTTGAATAAATTGTTGATCAATTTTGATATGACAAATGTATGTTATAAAACATGAAAACCTGTTAAGTCAAAGTTAAATGTCATTTTTACCATTATTAGAATTGCATTGTTAAAATTGAATTAACATTAAATAATCCTTGTAATTCTTTATTATTTCAGGAATAAAACGCAGTTTTGAATTCATTATTATTCTAACGCTTAAAAACAATGACAATCACAAGAAGGAATGGAATATTGTTGCATATCAGTTCTTTACCGACTGAATACGGTATTGGTGACATGGGGAATACAGCTTATGATTTTATTGACAGTATTTCGGAATATGGAATAAAAATTTGGCAGATTCTTCCTCTTGGTCCATTAGGCCCCGGTAATTCACCTTATCAGGCATACTCGGCCTATGCCGGTGATCCTCTTTATATTTCTCCCATGTTGCTTAAAGATTGGGGGTTGCTTTCGGATGAAGATTTGGCTGATATTCCACATTTCAGAAGGAAAGAGGTGGAATTCGATTTGGTAAGAGAATGGAAAAACAAAATATTTGAAAAGGCATGGAGTATTTTTCAATCAATAAGTGATGTTTCATTAAAGCATGAATATAAATCTTTTCTTAAAGAACACGGATGGTGGCTTGACGATTATGCGCTTTATACTGCTTTTAAAAAAGAAAACGATGGAGCTGACTGGACGAAGTGGAATGAAGGATTGAAAAGCAGAAAGCCTGAAGTGTTAAATCTTTGCCGTATTGAACTTAATGAAAGCTTTGAGTTGGAACGCTTCAAACAGTTTATGTTTTTCAGGCAGTGGTTTAAACTTAAAAAATATGCCAACGAAAGAGGTATATCAATTTTTGGTGATATTCCTTTATATGTATCGCACGACAGCTCAGATGTATGGGGCAATCAAAATATTTTTTTCCTTGATGCTTACGGGAAGCCTGAGTTAGTAGGAGGTGTGCCGCCCGATTATTTTAGTGAAGATGGACAGTTATGGGGTAATCCGGTATTTAACTGGGACGAAATGGAAAAGAATACATTCCAATGGTGGATAGCACGGTTATACTTTAATTTTCACATGTTCGATCTGGTAAGAATAGACCATTTCAGAGGGCTTGAATCGTTTTGGGCAATTCCGGCAAATGCAGAAAGTGCCAGAGAAGGGAAATGGATGCCGGCTAAGGGTTTTATGGTATTGAAAATCATGCAGTCGCGACTGGGAAATCTGCCAATTGTAGCAGAAGATCTGGGCATAATTACTGAAGAAGTAGAAAAGCTGAGGGATCATTTTGGTCTGCCGGGAATGAGAGTATTACAATTCGCATTTACATCTGATGAGACCAACGAACATTTTCCTCATAATATAACGCACAGGAACTTTGTATACACAGGTACTCACGACAATAACACTATCATTGGATGGTGGAACGAGCTCCCAAAGGATGAAAAGAAAAAAGCACTGGAATATTTGAAGTTATTCAAGGGTTCTATTTCAGAAAGGATGATAGAATGGGCGTGGTCTTCAAATGCTGAAATATCTGTAGTCCCGTTGCAGGATGTAATGAAGCTGGGTGAAGTAGCCAGAATGAATGTTCCGGGAATAGCAAGTGGAAACTGGAAATGGAGATACACTCAAAATCAGCTTCGTAAAGTTGATCTGGAATTTATTGGAAAGATGAACAAAAAGTACAACCGATGATATGGCAAGGATATTCACCGCAGGTGAAACCACCTTCGATATAGTATTTAAAAATAATCAGCCGCACAGGGCAATAATTGGAGGCAGCGCACTGAACACTTCCGTTTCATTGGGAAGATTGGGGCTGCCGGTAAACTTTATATCAAGGATTTCAGAAGACCATACAGGAGAAATGTCGATGAAGTTTCTTTCTGATAATCATGTCAATGTTGAGAGCATTGTTCGATATGACGGTAAGTCGAGACTATCTATAGCATTTCTAGATTCTGACAACAATGCAGAATACCAGTTTTATAATCCGGAAACACTTCCTTCGCTCATATATCCTGAGGTGAAAAGTGACGATTATATATTATTCGGTTCTTCAAATGCAATAATGAATGAAGGAAGGGATAACCTTATTTGCTTTCTGGAAAAGGCAAATAAGGAGAACGTGATTGTAATTTATGATCCTAATGTGAGAAAATCAGATGCATACATAAAGGAAAAGGTTGAAATGAATATGAAATATGCTTCAATAATAAAAGCCTCGGTGCAGGACTTTGTGAACCTTTATAATATTTCTGACGGGGAGTTGATTTGGAAAAAAGTTAATGAATTGGGAGTTGACACATTGATATTAACTGACGGGGAGAAGCCGGTTTCAGTATTTTCATATGATTTAAAGAAGAAATATGAGATACAAGCTATTGAAACTGTCAGCACAATAGGTGCAGGAGATAATTTTTCGGCAGGATTACTTGCAGGCTTTTATTATGGAAATATAAAAAGGAAAAACATAAAATTTCTCAAAGAAAAGCAATGGGATAAGATTATAAATCTTTCAATCAGCTTTTCATCTGAAGTATGTCGTTCTGAAATGAATTATATTTCGGAAGAATATGCTAAGGAAATAAGTTTCAGATTTTAAGACACTCAAGGTATTTGTGAACTGTAGATTCCAACCCAAAGTATAAAGCATCGGAAATCAAAGCATGCCCTATTGACACTTCTTCAATAAAAGGGATATTTCTTATCAGGAAATTTAGATTATACAAATCAAGGTCATGGCCTGCATTAATACCTAATCCGATTTCTTTGGCAACAAGAGCAGCTTTTACAAATGATTGAACAGCAACATCAGGTTTAATTGGGAAGAGAGTAGCATAAGGTTCAGTGTAGAACTCAATTCTGTCGGCGTTACACACCTTTGCACCTTCAACTATTTCCGGATCAGTGCCAACAAAAACGGATACTCTGATACCCTTCGATTTGAATTCAGCGATAACTTCAGTAAGGAAAGATTTATTTCTGATAGTATCCCAGCCTGCATTTGAAGTTATAGCATCGTGAGCATCAGGTACTAAGGTTACCTGATCGGGAATTACGGCAGTAACCAGATCAATAAAATGCTTATTAGGATTGCCTTCAATATTGAATTCAGTAGTGATTACAGGTTTCAACTCATAAACATCGCTGTATCTGATATGTCTTTCATCGGGACGAGGGTGAACAGTTATTCCCTGCCCTCCGAATTTTTGAATATTGATTGCAGCTTCAACAACATTTGGTATATTTCCGTTACGTGCGTTACGTATTGTTGCAATTTTATTTATATTTACACTAAGCCTAGTCATTTTAATACTATTTTAGGGCGCAATTTAATACTTTTAAAATTAGAGTATCTTTTAAGAAATACAATATTGCATAATATTTGTTGTTTTTTAAAAGAACATATATACTTCAGATGATTGCTAAAGAACTTATATCAGAAACCTTCCCTACTCTGAAATGTTCAGATACAGGAAAGAAAGCCCTTAACATTATGGAATCGTTCAGGGTTTCCCATTTGCCTGTTGTGCGAGACAAGGAGTATATGGGACTTATTTCAGACAAGGACATATATGATTTTAACATTGGCAAAAGTAGTCTTAAAGACTCCGGAATGTCTTTGATGACGCCACATGTAAAAGCCAATCAGCATATATATGAGGCAATCAGGGTAATGATTGAAAAAGATATTACTGTTTTGCCTGTGTTGGAAATGAACAGAGACTATTGTGGTTCAATTCTTTTCTATGACATATCGAAAGCACTGATGAACCTTGTGACTGTTGGAGAACCGGGAGCATTGATAGTACTTGAAATAAATCCTATAAACTATTCATTATCGCAGATAGCACAGATAGTTGAGTCGAATAATGCCAAGATATTGAGTTTATACACTCGTAATCCAGAGAATTCATTAGATATGGATATTACAATAAAAGTTAATGTAACTGAAATATCTTCGATAATACAAACCTTTGTGAGGTACGACTACGATATCAAGGCGGTATACATGGACGATTCAATAATACATGACATGTATAACGAAAGGTATGGATTGTTTTTGAAGTATTTGAACATATAAAAGAAATCGCTCAGATAGAACAAAGTGAGAATAGCAATATACGCCACAGAAGTAAGAGATGAATTCATCCCTACATATAGACGCATTATAAACTTCTTAAATGCGTATCGTATAGACATTTCCATGTCGAAGGAAATAATTGCTGTGCTAAAAGAGAAATATGGATTGCCGGTTGATAATGTAATGTCTTTTGAAAATAATCATAATAAAGGTAATAAGTTTGATCTGGTTCTATCTGTTGGTGGTGATGGTACATTTTTAAATGCTGTTTCGATGGCCGTAGATCTTAATGTTCCGATTGCAGGAGTAAATTGCGGCAGGCTTGGTTTTCTTGCAGATGTTACGACCGATAATATTGAAGAGGCTCTTCATCAGTTTATAGCAGGAGAATATACCCTTGATTACAGGTCGATGCTTAAACTTGTTGAACCTGCAGATGTATTTCCGGAATTTAATTTTGCAGTCAATGAGTTATCTGTTCATAAATTACAGAATTCATCGATGATTAAAATTGAAACATATATTAATGGTGAATTCTTAGCAAACTATTGGGCTGACGGATTAATAGTTGCCACTCCTACCGGATCTACTGCTTACTCGTTAAGCGTTGGAGGGCCAATTGTTACTCCAGAGCTGTCTGGGCTCATAATCACCCCTATAGCATCACATCACCTTACAGTAAGACCGGTTGTTGTTCCTGATGATGTAGAAATTGAGCTAAAGATTGAAGGACGTGGAGAAAGTTTTTTGATTTCTGTTGACCATCGTTCCGTTCCAATGAAATTTTCATCAATAATCAAGATCAGGAAGGCTGATTTTAAGATACCAGTAATCAAGCTTAAAGGACAATCGTTCTACTCCACACTTCGTAATAAACTCATGTGGGGAGCCGACAGAAGGAATTAATCAATTTCAATTTAAACACAATTTTTCATAATTATTTCAGTTCATAATATAAGCCGTTTGTATTTGAATATT
>CAYUEI010000086.1:0-11406 GCA_964443445.1 uncultured Prolixibacteraceae bacterium
CCGTTCTTGGAGTAAATATCCAGGATGTAGATGATGCTTTAGCTAAAGAATTTAAGCTTGATGATGTAAACGGAGTATATGTAGCTTCAGTAGTTGAAAACGGAGCAGCTGAAGAATGCGGAATAAAAAAGGGTGACGTTATCATTTCTATTGAAGATGTAAAAGTCAATACCCGCAGTGAATTGCAGGAACAAATAAGCAAACATCGCCCGGGAGATGTTGTAAAAGTTTTGGTAAAAAGAGATAACAAAGAGAAACTTTTTACAGCAACCTTACGTAACACGAGGGGCGGAACAGGAATAGTAAAAGATCAGGATACCATAATGGGAGCTGAGTTGGCAAAACTGGATGAAACAGTAAAAGACAAACTTGGATTAAGGAATGGAGTACAAGTCACTGATCTTAAAGATGGAAAGATAAAAAATGCAGGGATTCGTAAAGGATTTATAATTACATATGTTAATAAAACGCCAGTTAATAGTGTAGAAGACTTAAACCAGATTATACAAAAATCGAAAGGTGGAGGTGTTTTATTAGAAGGTATGTATCCAAATGGTGAAGAAGCATATTATGTTTTTGGTCTTAAATAAAAAAAATTCCTGTCTCCTTGTCCATTAAAATAAGATTTGAATAAGTAAGTTGAAAGTTATATATTTGCGCGATTTTTCAAGGAGAGCTCATGAGACAATTAAAAATCACAAAATCTATTACTAATCGGGAAAGTGCTTCTTTAGATAAGTACTTGCAGGAAATTGGTAAAGAGGAATTAATTACTGTAGAAGAAGAAGTTGAACTTGCACAGCGAATCAAGAAAGGCGATCATGCCGCTCTTGAAAAACTTACAAGGGCAAATCTTCGTTTCGTAGTATCAGTAGCAAAACAGTATCAGAATCAGGGATTAAGTCTTCCTGACCTTATCAATGAAGGTAATCTGGGACTTATTAAAGCTGCTGAAAAATTTGACGAAACTAGAGGTTTTAAATTCATTTCCTATGCTGTATGGTGGATTCGTCAATCTATTTTACAGGCATTGGCAGAACAATCACGTATCGTTAGATTGCCTTTGAACCAGGTTGGTTCATTAAACAAGATTAACAAGGCATTCTCAAAATTCGAACAGGAACACGAACGTAAGCCATCGCCTGAAGAACTTGCCGAATCGCTAGATTTACCTGCTGACAAGGTGGCAGATACCTTAAAGGTATCCGGACGTCATATTTCTGTTGACGCACCTTTTGTTGACGGTGAAGACAACAGCCTCCTGGATGTTTTGCCTAATACCGACTCTCCTAATGCTGATAAGAAACTTATAATGGAGTCTTTGTCTCGTGAAATAGACAGAGCCTTAGCTACCTTAACTGAAAGAGAAAGCGACATTATAAGATTATTCTTTGGCATAGGATGCCAGGAAATGACTCTTGAAGAAATCGGAGAACGATTCGGATTAACAAGAGAAAGAGTACGACAGATTAAAGAAAAGGCAATCAGAAGACTTCGTCACACTTCCCGAAGCAAGTTGTTAAAAACGTATCTTGGATAAATTTAATCTAAAGATAAAACTGAACCACTGTAAGATAATTACAGTGGTTTTTTATTTCTTAATGACTTTTAATACCTGTACTTTATCCTTGTTTGAAATCCTTATAAAATAAATACCTGAAGAGAATTCTGACATTGAATATTTCTCACCTGAAGAAGTATTCAAAGATTTTATTTTCTTCCCGTCAAAACTATATAGATCTATTGATGAACCCTCTTTAAGATTTCCCAAAGAAATATGGTCTGAAACAGGATTAGGGTAAGCTATAACACTTTCCTTATCCCCAATTTCATCTTTACTTGTTGTTATACCAGAATAATAAAAATTAAAAATCATATTTTTATTCCATATCTCTTTAGATGCATCCCAGATATACTCTGTTTGTTCAATTCTCATATTTCTATTTCGGTGTTTTGTAAAGTAATAAGGTAAAACAACTTCATCGTATACCACATCTTTATTATATTTATAAACATATTTTGAGTCTTTCTCCAATTTGTTTGTTTCATCATTCCAAACCCAATAAACAGATTCTACATATGAAGTGCCTGTATCATATGTAAATACTTCTTCATCATAAATATAAAATGAACCATCATCTTTAGTTTTGTATCCTTTTATCTTTTTAAGATTATTATTTTCATAAGCAAATTCCCACTTGCTATCTGTAATCCATTCGCTTGAATCAACCGACCATAGATATTCAATAATTAAGAGAATTTCACCATCATCTCTATATGAAATTATGTCATAATAATCATTACCCCAAGATTCTTTTTCAGCATCCCAGTAATAATAGCCCTGCTCTTCTGAAAGGCCTTTTTCGTTATACTTTGAAACACAGGCATAATCATTTATCCACTTCTGTGTTGAATCATTCCATTCCCAGTAATAATCATTCAACAGATTCCCATCCATTTCATAAGTATAACCATAATCTTTATACCAGGATTTTTTTTCTTTATCCCACAAATATTCTATCTCTTCTTCAATAAAATTATTTTCTCCTGTTGTATAAACAAATTTCATATGATCTTCATTCCCTGTCATATCCCTTTCAATCATACTATCAAGCTTATACTTGTAGAGGCTTTCAGATTTCAGGTTATCCCGTACCATATTAGATGATCTGTGAAATCTTTTATGGCGTCCTTTTTCGTCTTCTGAAAACCTTGATTTATTATTTCCTGCTGAGGAAGAATAACAATTTAAGATCAATAAGATCAACAATGTTATAAATGGAGTAGTTGTCTTCATGGCTTTTTGTTTTGGATTCTAATTCCAAGTTATGAAATAATGATAAATATAATACTATCTGAAAGAAGATATTTTAAACCATTATTCTACATATAAAACCAGACCTTTAAGATATTCTCCTTCAGGGTGGTAAATGTTTATTGGATGATCGGCTGGCTGAGTCAGCTGATGTAATATCCTGACTGAACGACCTGCTATGGCCGCTCCTGAAAAAACAGCTTCCCTGAATTTTTCTTTACTTACAACCTGAGAACAGCTGAATGTAAAAACAATACCCCCACTCCTTATTTGCCTGAAAGCCTGTGCATTTAATCTTTTATAACCCTGAAGTGCCTGCCCCAATGCATCTCTATGCTTAGCAAAAGCAGGAGGATCTAATATTATTAAGTCGTATTTGTCTTTAATATCTTTCATGAATTCAAAGGCGTCGGCAGTAAAAGCTTCATGTCTGCTATCTCCGGGGAAGTTCATTTCCACATTTTCATTTGTAAGCTCTATTGCCTTGGCTGATGAATCTACTGAATGAACCAACCGTGCGCCACCTCTCATTGCAAAGAAAGAAAAGCCTCCTGTATAACAAAACATATTCAACACATCTCGCCCTTCAGAAAACTGTTGAAGCAAATATCTGTTTTCCCTTTGATCGATGAAAAAACCTGTCTTCTGCCCTTCTTCCCAATCAACCTTATACTTATTTCCATATTCTGAAACAATACTTGGAATTGATTCTCCAACCAGCAAACCATCAACAGGTCTCAAATCAGCTTTAGATGGCAGAGTTTTTGAACTTTTATCATAAACAGCAATAAGTCTCTCCCCCAGTACTTCCTTTAAAATTTCAGCTATTTGATGCCTTATAAGGTACATGCCAACAGAATGCATTTGCATAACTGCAGTTCCGTTATAAAAATCAATGATAAGTCCCGGCATACCATCCCCTTCTCCATGAACAAGACGATAGGCATTCGTTTCATTATTGTCTGTCAATCCAAGAGATTTTCTAACATCAAAAGCATTCTGAAGCTTTTTCCGCCAGAAATCATTATTGACAGCCTTGTTTTCAAAAGAAATAATCCTTACTGCTATTGTCCCAATCTGATAATGACCAATACATAAAAACTCTCCTTCATTGGAAAAAACTGTTACAATATCTCCTTCGGCTACTTTTCCTTTAATCTGTTTGATTGCACCGGAAAAGATCCATGGATGAAATCTTTTGATCGATTGCTCCTTACCGCTTTTCAATACCACTGTAATTATATCATTATTCATCTTTTCCGTTGTAGAATTGTTTATATATCTTGTATGAAATCCATGCGTCGGTTGCAGCATATCTTATCTGAGCTTCATTTAGCTCATCTGCTTCCCAGTTGGACAATTGCTGTGCTTTTGAAATTTTAACTCCTAAAACTATAGCAGACAACTTCTTTAAACTGAAACAGTTAATCCCTTTTTGTTTGGCAACATCCTGAAGCTCAACAAAACCTTCAGGCTTAAATTTTCTTTTATGTTGAAGCAATTTTATATCATCACGAATGGCAACTCCGGCTTTTATTATTCCCGGATCAGAAAATAAGCTGGTCACTTCTACCGGAAGTTCAAAACTGTTTAATCTGAATAGAAAAGCTTTTTCGTCGGTTGACAATTGCAACAAAGCAACCTTATTTACATGCCCTTTTTTAAATGAAGGCCTTGTCTCTGTATCAAATCCTATTACTCCCGAATTACGAAGGCAAGAAACAGCATAATTCAATTTTTCTCTGTTATCAACAATAATTAAATCTCCTTCAAATGATTGCAATGGCAGTTCATCAACTTCTTCCTTGGTAATTTCCTCTTTATAAATCATCCTACTCTAATTTTCTATTAAGCTTTCTTCATTATAAATAAGCGAATGAATAGCCCTTAGCCCATTTACAAGTTTTTGTCCCCAATATTCTTTAAAATTATTCCGGCACTCCCACAATGCGTCAGTCATTATTTCTGAAGTGCCAATTCTGAATGCAAATATAAAGTCTTTCAGGTCTTGATATATATCACATAAGTTTTCTGATATAGATGACGACAAAGGAACATCGCTGTATTGCATTTCAGGAAGAAAAACCTCCTGATAACTATCATACTGACCAAGTTTTGCGCTTATCTTTTCAAGCAGAAAATTATAGTCGACTTCAGTAACAGTCTTTTCCGGAGTTTCAGCTTCATCTCCTTCTATTACTGGCAAAAGCGAAGCCTTCAAGTATAACAATGCAAGGATTTTCTGCGCAGTCTCAAGGAATTGCTTCCTTTTCATTGAATCGTGATTTTCAATAAAGGTGCAATACTCGCTCGCCACTTTAGTAAATTCAATTACATTCCTGGAAAAAATTATATCGCTCATAATATTTTAGTATCAAGTATCAAGACGCAAGTATCAAGATTGGTTCATCTGTTTCTTTAAGCACTTGCCCCTTATCTTGTGTCTTGTGTCTATATCATACACTGGTTACTACATTTATCAGTAGTTTCCAGAATTTATCAACTGTACTTATTTCAATTCTCTCAGCAGGGGAATGTGCTCCTGTTATTGTCGGACCAAATGAAACCATATCCAAATGAGGATATTTTTCTTTGAAAAGTCCACATTCCAATCCTGCATGAATAGATTTAACAACTGGCTCATTGCCAAACAACTTTTTATAGGAATTGACAGTATGCTTTAAAATTGGAGAATCCGGTTCAGGTGTCCATCCCGGATAACCGTCTGAATGTCTGACTAAAGCTCCTGCATTTACAAATATTGTTTCAACAATATTGCAAATATTAAACTTCGCTGATTCAATTTCACTTCTTTGGCTTGTAGTCACCTGAATAATATTTCCTTCCTTCATTTTTACTGAAGCCAGGTTTGTAGATGTTTCAACTATACCGGGCATTCTGAGGCTCATTGCCTGTACGCCGTGAGGACAAATAAATAAAGAATTAATAAGTCGCCCAGTACAATCATCGTCGATAACAAAATCAGGCATATCAGTTGAACCAAGCTCCATTTTCATATCTTTTTCCAGTCTTCCAATTTCATTTGTAATATCACTTGAATAAATATTGAAATCAACAACCAGACTTTCCTTTTTATCAGAAGGAACAAGAATCACTGCCTCTGCTTCCCTTGCAATTACATTTCTAAGATTTCCTCCTGAAATGCTTGAAAGCTTTAGATCGTATTTATTAAGTGATTGAAAAAGAAACCTTGCAAGAATTTTATTGGCATTTCCCCTCCCTTCATGAATATCACCGCCTGAATGGCCTCCCATCAAACCGCAGATTCTAATTTTTACCGGAAAATAATTCTTTGGAACTTCTCTATTTACATAACTGAAATCGGCAACTGTATCAGCTCCACCAGCGCAACCAATATATAAGGTCCCTTCATCTTCAGAATCAAGGTTAAGGAGAATACTCCCGCTTAAAAAACCTGCTTTCATGGCAAAAGCACCGGTTAAACCTGTTTCTTCATCAACAGTAAATAGACATTCAATTTTACCTGCTTTTACTTCCTTATCTGTAAGCAAAGCCAGTTGTGCTGCCAGGCCAACTCCACAATCTGCTCCCAATGTAGTTACTCCTGCAGTAACCCATTCCCCGTCAACGTATGGTTTAATTGGATCATTTTCAAAATCATGCTCAACATCACTATTCTTTTCACAAACCATATCCATGTGGGTCTGTAATATAATAATAGGTAAAGATTCATAGCCGGGAGAAGCCTTTCTTATAATAAGAATATTCCCTACTTCATCTTTTTTGTATTCAAGGTCGTTTTTCCTTGCAAAATCTTCAAGAAATGCAATTATCTTACCTTCTTTCTTTGAAGGACGGGGAACCATGCAGATGTCCTCAAAATTGCCCCATACTGCAACAGGCTGTAAATGACTAATTTTACGTTCCATATATTTTGTTGTCTTAAATCTTTAAAAGTTTCAAAAATTATTGCTTTATTTATTACAATGCAAACTTTATAAAAACAAAAATAAATTTAGATGCGAATAATCACATTACTAAGCATTTTATTATTTTTCTTCAGCATCTCATTTGCTAATGGACCTGAAGAAAGTGATATTATAAAAAAAGGAGCTAAAGTCCCTGATTTTAGTATAAAATTAACTGATAATAAGGACGTTTCAATTAATAACTACAAAGGGAAATTAACTTTGATTGTCTTTTTTGCTACCTGGTGCAAACCTTGTCTCGAAGAATTACCTCATATTCAAAATGATATATGGAATAAATATGAAAATAATGACAATTTCAGACTCTTAGTAATTGGAAGAGGTCATGATAACACTGAGGTTAAGTCATTTATAGATAAAAATAAATACACTTTCCCTGCTGCCGGCGATAAGGATAAATCTATTTTCAGCGCATTTGCACGACAATATATCCCAAGAAGTTATCTTATCGACGGGAATGGTATAGTCATTAGAAATACAATTGGTTATGATGAAGATTCTTTTAATGAACTTAAAATGCATATTAGTCGGGAATTATCAAAAGTTCAATAAAAATGGGCTTAAAAACCTGTTTTTTTGACATTTTATAATATCCGGAGATTCATATTGGAAAAAAATTGTTTTTTTTAATCTTCAAATACATAATAATTAAAGAAATATGAGAAAATCATTTTTGATTATTTTACTAGCAGTCTTTTTTATAGGAACAGCTAAAGCCGGTGAAATTACCGGAAAATGGAAAACAATTGATGATGCTACTGAAAAAGCTAAATCAACAGTTGAAATAAGCAAGAAAGACGGTAAGCTCTACGGTCATGTTGTAGGATTTTATAATGAAGATCCCAATTATGACCCTATCTGCGACGAATGTAAAGATCATCTAAAAGATAAAAAAGTCAAAGGAATGCAGATTATCAACGGATTATCCTTAGCTGACGGAAAATGGGCAGGCGATAAAGGAATCCTCGATCCTGATAATGGAAAATATTACGATGTGAAAATATGGGTTGACGAAAAAAACCCGGATATCCTTCACGTAAGAGGTTACATAGCTTTCCTTTACAGAACTCAAACCTGGTACAGGGAAAAATAAAAAACAAAGGGACTAGTTTAAGTCCCTTTGTTTTTTATTCTTTAATTCTTTACTCCAGAAAACCACTTACTCAAAATTTCATCATAGGTACCATCCTGCTTAATGTCTTCTAAGGTTGATTTCCACTTATTAACTACTGAACTTGAAGTATTATCCGAGAAAGCAATGTAAAAATCTGACGATATCACTTCATAAGCAGGTGTTACATTACTATATTCATATCCAAGATCTTTTAGAATATTTGGAAAGGTGATGTCAGTACAAACAAACCCGTCAATTTCACCATCAAGTAAATCTTCAGCAAGTACTTCAGGTGTACTTTCATAAATGAGATTAGTAAAACCTTCCTTTTCAAGATACTGAGTTGAAAACCATGAACTGACAACCCCAATCTTTTTCAATTTTTTAGCATCATCCAGTGAATTTACAACTATACCAGAACCCGGCTTAGTATAAATCCAGGTAGTGTTGGTTCCTATTGGACCAACCCATTGAAAAAGATTTTCCCTTATTTCTGTCTTGTCCATTGTAAATAAACAAAAGTTAGGATTGCATAATGCCATCTGATATCCATTACTCCATGATGAAAGTTTTATTTGGCTGTAATTATCATTCCGCTTCATTATCTCCCTAACTATATCAGTCCCAAATCCTGTAATCTCACCATCCATGTCCCTAAAAGTAAGTGGAGGATATGGCTCAGTATAAATCTGCATTATATCAGGATAATCAGACGTTTGAAGATATTGTTCTGAAAGCTCTTTCAGTTTTCCGTATTTCTTTGCCAAATCAATAATCTCTTGAAAATCTGCCACTACATCATCAGATACATTCCTGTTAAATGCAAAATAAATAAGATCTGTTTTCAAAGTATATACTGACTTAACCGAATAAATTGTCTTACCAATAGCCTTAAGTGCAGATTCTGTTGTGAATTTATCAGAAGGGTACAGGTCTATCTCTCCCTTGATGAGTTTGTCAATACAATCGTTTATATCACTGCAATATACCAGATTACTGAACCCTTCACTTACAAGGTATTGCTCTATTGCGTACTGGTCAATTACACCTATTTTACCTGCCCTTTTTGCATCCTCTAATGAATTTATTTTTATCTGGTTTGTCGATGAAGTATAAAAATTCCAGTCAAGAGAAGCATAAGGACCAGCCCACTTAAATTTATCTTTCCTTATAGATGTTAATACTGTTGAAAATAATACTGAATTATCAGTCGAAAGCACTTCTTCATAACCCTCATCCCATGGAAGAAACTCAATATTACAGTCGATATCAAGCTCATTGCAAATATGCTCCAGCAACTCAGATCCAAGTCCCAGTGCTTTTAAATCCTGACTATAGTTAAAAGGCTTATATTCTTCGGTTATAAAGCGAAGTTTTATTCTGTTCCTACCTTCATCCTTCTTTTCGCAAGAATAAAATGAAATTGAAATAACCAGTGATAAAACAATAATACCAATATTTTTGACTAGCATAAAATTTGTATTTTTAATTTAACGGTCGCGTGGTCGAGTAAGCAAGGGGAGTTTCACCCCAAGCTTCTCACAGAACCGTGCTTGATAGTCTCCCATCACACGGCTCTTGTTATACAAATCTATGCGATACATTATGAAAATCCTAACTTCCATTGATAGAATAACCCTGGAAATTGTTCTTTCACTCTAGCTAACCAATTATAAGCTTTGGTTAAGCTCGTTTTGTAACGCTTATACCGTTTGCGTGCCCACTTTATCAAATATTGGCGGAGCAGTTGAAAAATTGGGTTTAAAGCACTAAGTCTGAATTTCCCATAGTAGTTGATCCAGCCCCGAATATAGGGTTCAAGAAATTGGGCAACCCCTACTATGCTTTTATGACTAAGATGTACAATATCCAACTCTTTCATCTTATCTACTATACGTTTCTTCGATTTAATACTGACTGCACAGTCGAAACCGAGGAACAGTTTCCCTGTTCGCCTCGACATGTTGCTACGTGGTTGAAACGAGTAGCCCAGAAAGTCAAATTTTACCGTTGGGTAGTTTTCTTGCCTGCGGTGATCGTGGCAATAAACTATTTTCGTCTTTTCTGGGTGTAGTTCTAAACCACATTTCTTCATCCGTAGTTTCAAATTACGAAGCACATAATCCGCTTGCTTTTGGCTTTTACAGTGCACTATGGCATCATCGGCATAACGCACATATTTTACTGTATCGTGGGTTTGTTCCAACCATTTGTCCATGGCATAGTGTAGAAACAAATTGGCAAGCAGTGGACTTATAACACCGCCCTGTGGTGTGCCTTTCCCTTGCTTCTGAATCAGTTCTCCTGATTTAGTTAACACAGGCATTTGCAACCATCGTTTGATGTACAAGATGCACCATTTCTCCCCCACATGTTTCTCTACTGCCAGCATCAGTTTGTCATGGTCGATATTGTCAAAGAAACCTTTAATATCAAGGTCGATTACCCAATCGTACAACTTGCAGTTTTCCCTTGCAGATGCCAATGCCTGATGGGCGTTCTTATCGGGACGGTAACCGTACGAGTGTGGACTGAAAATTGCCTCGAATCTCGGCTCTAGATATTCTTTGATGACCATTTGTGCCACCCTGTCGCCAATGGTGGGGATTCCAAGCTTGCGCATTTTACCATCGCCCTTGGGGATCTCAACCTCTTTAACAGGTGGCGGGAAATAACTTCCCGATGCAATCCTGTTCCATAGTTTGTACAGATGCTTCGACCTGTCAGCATCGAATTCTTCCATGCTTACCTGATCCACTCCCGCACTCCCTTGGTTGGAGCGTACTTTCTTATAAGCCTCCCATAGCATGGTACGGCTTATCGGTACCGATTTTGTCTCATTCCATAAATTCATCCTCTTACGAGTTGTTAAATGTTACTCGACTGTATAACTTACCCCCTTCGCTCTGCTTTCATTACAATTGCTTCATCGCTACTACGGGGCAATCCGTCCCTGCATGGTGCTTCGGTATTTTGCCTCTAGGGTGAACCTATTGTGCATTTTCCTTTGGCTGTCAGCTTTCTTTCCTGATCGCTTGTGTAACAGCCTGTCATCACCATGCAGGTTCCCGAGTTCCGTAATTGAGCCTGAATATAGTTCTTGTCGCCTGTATGACGCCTGCCGCCTAGCCAGTAAACAGGTTTCCGCTAAACTTATAACTCCGTCACATACTCCGTAGCTTTTGACAGGTTGTAGCCAACTTCTCGACACCTCTTCAGCGATTCACTTGCGTTCAACTCCTATATCCATACCAAACGACACTCATTGTGTCGTTTTAACCTAAACGCTCAGTACCATGACTCTTTACCACAGCACCTTTAGGCGGTTTGCTTCCATTGCCTGTACAACGAAAGCGGTGGGCCAACCTAACAACTGGTTTCCACCATCTCAATTAAAGCATGCAGAACAATGTTATTGCCGATGTTCTGCTTCTCGGCACACTATTAAGCGTTGGGGATTGCGGGCTACGTTCCAATCCGCCGACACAAACGCCAATGCGGGGGAG
>CAYUEI010000087.1:0-1341 GCA_964443445.1 uncultured Prolixibacteraceae bacterium
ATCAGCCTGACTGCATTTTCATGGTCTAAGGCTCCTGTAGGTTCGTCGGCAAGTATGAGTTCAGGATTGTTTATGAGGGCTCGTACAACGGCAGTTCTCTGACATTCTCCTCCTGAAAGAGAGTTTGGCTTTCGAAATCTCATATCCCACATACCGGTTTGCCTGAGCAGCTCCTCTGCCTTTTTTTCCGGTGACCCATCACTTAGCTTTAAAGGAAGTGAAGGAAGGAGGACATTTTCCCAAACGTTGCATTGCGGAAGAAGGTGATGGAGTTGAAATACCATTCCTACATTCTTATTCCTGAATGCTGAAAGTTCATCAGGCGACATGCTCTGAAGGTTGTTACCGTTGAAAATAACTTCACCGGAGTCAGCCATATCAAGGGTTCCAATGATATTAAGCAAGGTTGTCTTTCCAGAACCTGAAGGGCCAATAATGGCAATGGTTTCACCTTTATTCAATTCAAGAGAAAGATTATCAAGCACGTTTCTTACTGAAGTACCTGACAGGTAAGATTTAGTTATATTACTGAGCTTAAGCATTTATTCAATTAATAATAATGTATTTAGAATTGGAAAGATACATTATATTTTTCTAAAGAAGTAATTGAATAAATGAAAAACTATTCAATAGTAATTCCTACTTCATCACAAGGAAGACTCTCAACATTCTTATCCGAAATTGAAGTGACAGTATAGAAATATGTTCCTTTCTCAGTTATATTGTCATTATATCCGGTAGTAACGCTTTCTGTTGAAGAAAGAAGGGACTTCTTTTCTCCTAGCTTTTCACGGTAAATATTGAATCCTTTTAGTCCTTCGAAAGCCGGAGTATCCCAGTTGAGGATAATTTCCTCACTTGTTTTCGTTGCCCTAAGTCCTGCCGGGGGTACCGGAAGGAGTTGTTTCATTGAGAATTCAAAAGGTGAGCCGAGACTGCTTTCGCTGTTTGCAATTCCTATAGCCTGGATATAATAAAGATATTTTATTCCACGCTGAACTGTTGAATCTACGAAGGTGTTAGCTTCAATTTCCATGTCCTTTGAAATGAGTTCTTTGTCAGAGGAGCCGTATACTTGTCTCCAGATGTTATAACCTGTAATATCATCAGAAATAGATTTCATATCTTCCCATATCAACAAAGCACTGCCGTTGAAATTTCTTACTTCGAGGTTGAGAGGTGTTGGCAGAGAAGGGGTTATGATACTTGCAATTACAGTTTCTGACATTGTGCTGAGAAGATTGCTGTTGTTAACTAATTTTACGGCATAGCAATATGGCTGTCCGGCACGAAGAGTTGAAGCTGAATCTGTGAAAGAGATTGTATCTCCGGTAACAGGTA
>CAYUEI010000087.1:1441-11342 GCA_964443445.1 uncultured Prolixibacteraceae bacterium
TGCTCCTGAAAATTGAAATGCTTCTGAGGTTAGGAGCAGGGGTTGATTTCCACCTAAGCTTTATTGCGAGACGGTCGTCAAGGGATATTGCTTCAAGATCTCTGATTGCGGGTACCATACCAAAGACCGGAACATTATTTATCATCACGGTATCGCTTATTTGTCCGTCGTTCCCATAAAGGTCGTAAGGAACAACAACATAGCGATAAATCATTCCGGGAGTTATGAGAGTATCGGTCAGGAGCATTGTATAACCTGACTTTCCGGTAATGAAGCTAGTCATTGGTCGGTGTTCACGGAAAGGAGTCTGGAGGTAATTCTGTCGATAAACCCTGAACCCTGTAGGACGCGAAGAACCGCTGATTTTATATCTGATATTGATTTTATCACCCCAGGCTGTCGATTCGTAAGATACTGCCCTGAAGTCTTTTCTTTCACCCGGATAAGAAACTGCTTTTGTTATAGATGATTCAAGCACTTTCCCTTTGTTGTCTGTCTTCGAAATTTTGTATTCATATTTAATTCCGGGTCTTGCATTATTGTCGAAATACCCTGTGCCTAATAGTTCAAGATATGGAGGATAAGCATTGAAAACCCATATAGAATCGGTAGTTTTCTTTCCTCTCACAAGAGTTATGAATTTCTGAAGAGTTAAAGAATCAGGTACGGGGTAAAATGGCATCTTTTTATTGAAAGACAACAAATTATTGTACACATCATTGTACGATAACGAAGGCGCTGAAGATGTATAAATATCCTTCCAGAAATTTTCATCAGAAGCCTTTCTTTCAAGCTTATAATTAAAACCTGCCGGGAGGTTTTTGCTGAAGTAAACAAATATTCCATCCTTACCTGGCAGAGCTGCCGGATATTGGGCGAAGCTTTTCAACGTTACTGACATTAAAACAAAGAAAAGCAAACATCCTATTTTATTATTGATATACTGTTTCATGTGTATATTTTTCTATAAGTTGAGATACATATTTACATCAAAATCGCCGCCTGTGTCAACTTTAAAATTAAATCCGCCTGACACACCAACTCCTATTGAAAGTGCTTCTTCGCATCCTAACGGGGTTGGTATTCCCTGACTCAATTTAATTGTAGTGCCAAAACCGGCACCTCCCTCTAATCCCATTTTCGAATCTTTATAGATACCTTTAACAAAAACATCTGCGTTGGCTTCGCCTTCAAGGTCGGTACATGTGATAGCTGATAACCCGAATTCGATTATCAACTTACCGTTTAGTCCCATACCTACTTCGTTGCTGCCACCTGCAAAGTTACCATAGAATGAAGCATCAACTGCAGCAATTGGGACTCTCACATAAGCTTTGGCTACTTTAACATCAATTCCTATATCGAGACCTGAGAGTGGCAGGTTGCGTCCTCCAACCATGAAGAAGCCCAGAAGACCTTTATTGAAAGTTTCGGGCATTGTTTTGTTTATTGAATATTTCAGTACAGTATTGCTCATATCGGAAGTAACACCTGAAGTGTAATTGCCAATCAGGATCCCCATGTTCACAGTAGTTGGTTCAGGGGCAAGAACCCCTTCAGCAGTAGCGTTTGAATAAAAGACCCATCCTACATCGTCCATAAGTATATTGGCTACTCCAGAGACAATTGCGCCTGCCAATGGAACATTATTCATTACCAATGAGCCGAGAAGTCTTCCTTTGTTGTAAGAAATCTTCATTAATCCAAAATCAGCAGTAATACCCTCTGCCGCAAATTTATCTTGCTCAGCTTCTATCTCACCATGAACAGTAAATACCATGTGTTTTTCCGATTTTGCATCAATACCTGAAAATCCGGTCATATCGCCCTCAAAAGTAAATAATGACCAGTCGTCCTGCCCTGCATTCATGTTACATGTGATTTTTTCGAGGTATGTATTGTTTTCTCCAATGTTGACTGTCTGCGTTTTTGCCTTAGGCGATTCAATAATGGTTGTAGTAATATCTTTCACCTCAGGCATTGACTGGTATGTCATTAACACTTGTATTGGGTTGAGTTTGCCAACTTCCTCGACAGTACCATAAGTAGTAAATGTCTTCTTTGATTTGTTGAACCTTTGTCCGAAAGCATTAGGTTTGAAAGAGATGTTTCCTTTGGATTCAAAACTTAAGTCGATAGGATCTACCTTAGGGTTTATTGAATCAGCAGCATTTTTTGCGAATGTCAATAAAGTTCCAACATTTGACTTAACTCTTGGGATGTGAAAATTAAGTGATCCGACAAGTATAAGTCCGTCGTTCAATGATGATGCCAGCATAGGTTTGAAATCAACAATATCGTAAAGTTTCATTGGTGCTGCACCGGTACCTATTGTGAATACATCTTCGCCATTGCTGAGAAGAGATACTGTTTCGAGCTGCAGATCTGCATTCATATTCGGAAGATTCTTTACAACCGCAGGTGTTTTTCCCGATTTAGGCGGGTGAATTATAAGCTGCCAGTGGCCTTTACTGTCGCTACCGCAGTACTGATTGAACCCTGTAGTAGTTTCAGCCTGAGGATCAACGTCTACCTTGTATCCGCCCATTGTAATGTTTTTGGCATCGGCCTTTCCGATATAAGCGAAGTCGTTCCTTAGGTTGAATTCTGCAATAGGGATATCAATTTTTCCTGTATGTAATGTAACATCATTTGAAATAAGACCACCCACCTTAGGATCTACTTTCCAGTTTCGGGCTTCTAGTTTCCATGCTTTATCGGCATCATAAATACCTTCGTCAATAAGTGATACAATAATAGGTGTTGAACCGGAAGAAGGAAGGACGGCATTGTTTTTCAAGACAATCTTACCTACTTCAACTTTTACTTCACCGGCATTCTTGACCTGAGCGTGGAGCACTGCATTGAGTGTGATTTCTTGCCCTTCAATAAATGATTGTCTGACATCAGCAGTTGTATTGAAGTTTATGAATTTAAACTTCAAATCCATGACTTTTGAATTATCAAGATTGCAAAGGTTAAATTTAACAACGGAACTACCGTTGCCCTTTTCCTTTGAATTGAAAACATCGATAGTAGGGCTGAATATTGGTTTATTCGGGTTTCCTATCTTAGTGCAAAAGTAAAAGTCAACACCTTCGAAATCGAGATAGCTGCTGGGGTATTGGAAAGAGTTATCAATGATTTGGACGGCAGCATTAAGCTTACCGCTATTACTACTCTGGTTTTCCCTGGTAATGGCAAGTAGAGAGCCATCAGCAGTTTTGAGGTTTACGTTGAAGGCATTTGAATATCTCATTTTTAGTTGCCTCATTGAGTTAACATTCACTTTTGATTCTACAGGTATTCCAACGGGTACATTGTTAATTTTCTGGTCTGATGGTTGGTACACTACATGAAATACATCAAGCGACAGAGGTCCGAGAGGGTCGAAACCTGGAGAGTAGCCTTCAGGTTTTACCCTCCCGGATACGGCAACATTCTTTGAGTTTGTCAGTTTCTCAATTTTGGTAATTTCTATAGGGAATCCCCAGAGGTCTTTAATTACCATATCGTTGAACGTGGTCATATTGAGGGTGAAATTTCCTGAGGTATTTGGCACGAGTACATCCTTTGCTTCTCCGATTACTGTTTTATCCGATAATGAAGTACCACCAGAACGGGCATTTCCACTAAAAGCTTTTTTATAAACAGCCTTGACAGTTATTGTTTTGTTTTTAAGTTCAGGAGGTATAGTAGTAATTTCAAAAGTTCCGTCGCTTTTTGTGCGGGTTGTAAAAAAATATTGAGACTCTGCTTCAGAACTTTCACCTTCGGCAGTAAATTTTTTATCTACATCAGTTTGCTCGTTCTTTTTGAGTTCAACAAACACTTCGGCATCGGGAGTTGGTTTGCCATCAAGCAAAACTTTCCCTTTAAGTGAAATGCCCGGTTCGAGAACTACAGAAGGAAGCATTACCGGTGATTCGCTTTCCTCATTGACAAAAGAGACCATTTTTGGAACATAATTGCTTCCGGATGGACCTGTTACCTTAAGAGTAAGATTAGCTTCGGAGACATTTTTAAAATTAAGATTAACTTTTCCGTCCTGATCAGAGACGAAAGCCGGAATATTTGGGCAACCAATAATTGAAACAAGAGCTCCCTTCAAAGGTGTGGTAATAGATAACATTCCTGAAGAGGCAGCTTTAACATAGAAATAAATCCTGTGTGACCGCTCGTAAACTTTAATATCTCCAAGATCTTTTTCGGCACCATTAGGGACTTCGATGTTTATGGTGTCAGCAAAATAAGCCACATCCTTTGGGATTACTGCAAGCCTATGGTTTCCAGGGATAGCAGGAATATCGAATTTTCCGGTTGCGGTTGCTGAGCCTCCGGAACCCCCGATGGTTGTTATTGTTGACATAGTAAGGTTGCTTTCGGTTTTGTGCATCTCGCCCGCGCCCACTGAAGTTACACCTGATGAGTTTTCAAGGAATTGCACATAAGCATCGATAGGAGTATTACTTTCATTTATAATTCTTCCATTAATATAGCCATTAGCATTTAGGATTATATTGTCATAAATTGCCTGTCGTCCCATTTGGAAGGAAGATTTATCCATATTTTGTTCCCATCGGGCTTTCTTAACGCCATTCTCCAAGTAGTGGAATTTGTACTTGCCAACACGAAGGTTTACGTTAATAATTTTTTCTAAAAGTTTTGAATTGGCAAGATATTCAAAGTCAGGTGTAAAGTCAAACTTACCTGTAGTATCAGTTTTAATATTGTTTTTATATTCCGGAGCACCGTCAAAGGTAATTGAGAGATATGCAATAGCTTCGTTAATTCCTTTCTGCACGTTTACATTGCTGACTACACGACCTTTCAGGGTTGGATTTGCAGGTGTCATCTTACTTGAGTAACCTGTTATTTCAGAATAATCATAATCGTTTCTGAAGAAGTAGGCTGGTTTCGCAAAAGCATTCACTTTGGGCGTATGACATAAGGGTTTAAATTTGAATTGCCCGGCCATATCACTGGTTCTGAAATATAAAATGACAGGGGCGGAGGAATTTCTGAAGATAAGGTTATCGAACTCAAATTCGCCCTGTTCTCCGGTAGTGTACCTCGCTATTATCTTCATATTTGGATATTCGTCGAGGGTACCTACAATATTTTGCCCTTCATCTGCAGGCAGACCATACTGATTTATCTGATCATTGCTCCTGAGAACATAACATTCGGCTCCTTTTATTGGAAGATCTTTCCAAGTATTTATCATTTGACCACCAAATCCGTATTCAGTGCCCATGACTGAATTAACCAATCCCCCTTTGAGCTTATAGCTGAAAACTTCGGCATTAATAGTTCCTACATCGACAGATTTAAGAGGGTCGATAATAAAGTTTTCGCAAGGGCTAAGAAATATTCCTGCTTCATCCTCAATTACAATTCTTAATACTCGTTTTACTTTTACCGGTTTCTTTGCATAGACAATTTCGAATTCTTTCCAAGGATCACTTTCCCATGATTCCCAAGACTGATTACGGTTTAGTTTTCCGGTTGAAACTTCATATTCACCTTGAGTTGGATCAATGTTTTTAATATTTGGAAGGATGTTTGCGAACTGGAAGTTAAAGTATCCGTTAGCATCGGTTTGGTCAGTAGCTAAAGGATATGAACCTGGGAAAGATTCGGAATTCTTGGCATTTGTTGGGCCTTTGATGAGTTTGGATGCTTCATTTGGTTCATCAGTCACGAGGCACGAAATCAGGCTTATCTTACGACTGTTGAGCGGTCGGGAGTTTCCGGCCTTTGCGGGGAATTCATATACAATTCGACCGCTGATGCCCGACATGGGGGGTTGATCGCTAATTATGGTGAAAGCTGATTCGACAGTAAAGCTGTATTCAGTAATATCGCTGAAAACTCCGGTTTCTTCGCTGATTTTATCTGGGTCTTGAAAGTAATTGGAAGCATAAGTACTTACCAGAATATTTTTTTTCTCGGGATTTCCTTTGTTTTGTTTCGACTGCGACACATTATACCTGAAAGGTTCAACATTCATAATGCTAGTTCCTTTTATCCACAGGTAGTAATCATCGTCGTTGACAAGGTTTTGGATTAATCTTGTAAAGGTTGCAGTGGCAACATCCTTGCCCTGAGAGTCTTTTCCAGCTTTTGTCTGCCCGGTAGCAACAACATTATATCCTGCATAACTTACTTCAGTAGGGACAAATGAGCGGACATTACTCTGGAAATGAGTTCCCTCATATAATGGAAGTCCGGGTTTTTTCGACTTACGTAGTATATAAACTTCTCTGTTGTCAAGGTTCTTCTTAATTCCAGGAGCATCTTTATAACCTTCATAAATGATGGCGTTTAATTTGTAGCCGTAAACGTAAGTAGTGAGGGTGCCCAGATTATAGTTTTCCTGACTGAAAGTTATCATATCATTGAGGCCACTATAATATGGATTGTCGAGGATCGGCTTAAGGTAAAGCATAAGGTCACCATTAAATTCATTTCCTCCCAGCGAATATGTAAAATCCTTTTTGATAGTACCCGGAACTACATTATCAGGAAGGAAGAAAGTAAAGTTAAAATTGCCGTTAATGGCAGTGGTTGTTGTGGCAAGTGGTAAAGCTGTCAGATTAAATAAGCCTACATTTAAAAGGTCGGCTGGAATTTCGTTTTCAGGAATCGGAATTTTTACCTTATTGACAGTATCATTAAGCAAGAATCCTGCAACAAGTTTAACCTGAGCGTTAGAAGCAGGGTATGTTGAAGGGTCGTCCTTTTCGAATTTATATTCAATTTTACCGTTTATTTTAAATTCTTTCATTCCGGCAATATTTTCCCATAGATATTTAAAGGCGGTCAGATCTCCGGAAAGGATGGTCTCTTGAGTTGAAGTATTAACTATTGATATCCTTTCCCAATAAGATTTTCCGCTGGTAAATGGAAGCTCATCGGCTGATGGGTCTATTTGAAAATATGGTAATTTGGTAAATTCTTTAAGAATAGGAGTTTGCCCTTTTTTGTCATTAAAGAATTCAACAAGGAACTCGCAATTGGGATAATCACCCAGTGGATCTTTGATATTTATTGTATCGGCAGGCTCTACCCTCCATGACGAATAGAATCCGGTTAAATTGTCGGCTGTTAATACTGAATCGGGGTCGTCGTATGCAGGTCTGACTAAGCGGATGTTTCTTTCGTTCCCGGTCGACGATTTGTCTTCAACCTCATATCTAAAGGAACAAACTTCGCTGGTTCCATTATTTCTGAAATGTGAAGCTCCGGAAGGATCTTTAATAGTCACCCTCATGACGTAGGTATATCCGGGGTTAAGACTTACCTTGTCAACGGTAAGTGAAAGCATTGTTTGACTTAGCTCCTCTTCATATAATACCGGGTATTTGGCCGTTAGGAAAGCTTCATTCGGATCGATTTCAACATTTTCGGGTATTTCAACGATTTCAAAATGGTAAGTCGCATTCGGTATTACAGCTGAAGGTTGCAACCAGCTGACACCTACTGCCTGGGGGCCAAGGCTTGTGTAAGTATCACCGCAATAAAAATTGTTGAAGACAGGAGGGTCGAGGTTGGTTACCATGAAAAAAGTGCTGCAGCCCATAGGTTCTTCCAGAGAAAGAGCTTGTCCGGTATTAAAGTCATAAGCAGTAACGCAAATTTGGTAAGCCCCTTCGGGCAGTCCTGCGCCTGTTACAAGATCAGCAATTGTAATTCCTTCAATTACTATATGTTTAAGGTTAAAGGCATCTGAAATATTATCAGTATTTACGATTCGGGTAGAACCGGGTTGAAGGTTAAAAGGATTTACAGGTTTATAGTTAGGATCAGAAACAGCGCTTACCCCATTGTCGCCACGGATAGAAATTTTTAGGTAGAGGTCAATTTCGGGATAATCAATGGCAGTATGTGTGAGGGTGATCATTATCTTATTCGGGATGTTCATATAATCCGAGATAGAGGATGTATATGGAGGAGTGACTGTTACGTTTACGGTAACAGGGTAAGGTTGGGACATTGAGAACAGGGGCAATGCCATGATAATTAAGAGAAAGACAACTTTTAAGGGGTCAGATTTTGTATACATAGCTTATCATGAGTTTAGTTTCATTAAAACTTTTGATTGTAGAAGACTCGGGATACATGTTTTGTATGAGTCCAAGGTTTAGCTTAAAAGAGTGTTTTGGATGAGGTCGCCATGACAACGCAGCTGTCATGTTATTAACCCATCCGTCTTCATTATTAAGATTACTACGATTGATAGCAATCCCCAGATTAGAGTTCAGTTTTCCTTTGAAGAAAGATTTTCCTGCATTAGCGTTTATACCATATATTAGTTGATTCATATAAGATGAGACCATTGAAGTAAAGTTTAATCCGGAGGAAATGTTCAAACCTGACTTAAGATGGTTAAAGGAATAATTTAGCAATGCCATCCTGCTGTAGACTTCTGTGTTTTTAGCCGTAAAGGGGTTATGGTCAGTAAGGTCCATCATCATAAGGTTAAGCTGAACCATCTGCTGGTTTTTTGAATTATTGAAAGTTAGCATTGGTGTAAGAGTAACGTTTCTGTTGCTTTGGTATAACTTTATAGTATCATTAAGAGGCAGTCGGCCGGCCTGTTGATTTATGCTGTAGTTGCTGAAAGATCCGTTAAAGCTGAAAACTTTTCCACTATTGTAGCTAATGTTAGCCATTGATATAACTCGGCTAGAACGTGATGCTTTATTCATTTTCAGGTTATCGTTTTGCAATCCGATGTTACCGCTAAAAGAAAGCTTGTTTTTGAATAGCCTGAACTTAGTATTTACAGTAATATTTTCAATATCAGAATTAAAGTAGTAAGCCCCAAATGATTGGTAATTAGGGTCGATGCGCCTATATTGTAAACCTACTGAAAACTTTCCGGCATTATAGTTTAACGTAGAAAGTAATGCCGTAGAATATTCTGATGATGAGTTGACATTGAAGTTGGCAAGAAGGTTTTGAAGAGTGGCGTTTCCGGTTTCAAATGGCTGGATACTTGAGAGATTTTTAGTTAGCAGGCTTGCGGCTCCTTCGGTTTCCCAGGTAAGTTTCTTAAAGAAAGTAAATTTACAATGGGCGCCAAAGACAGTATTTGCCTGAGGTGTTTTCGATCCATACAAGGTTTTATCAAAAGAAAGCGTATCGTCTTTTATCTGGAGAAAGATAATATCAAAAAAGTTTTTCTGAGAGCCTACTCCAATTTTAACGCTGTAGCCTTTTCTGGTGGGGGTTTGAAGAGTGTCATTAGGATTTACTGTGTTAGGAATGGTTTTTTGGTTAAAATTGCCATACACAGCACCGAAGCGGAATATCCCGGGATTTAGTTCTATGCCTGCACCAAGGAATGAATGGCCGGCTAGAGTAAAAGGGGAGAACGACATATTTCGGTATCCAAGGTGGAGTTTAATCCATTTATATTCAGGACTTATTCCAAATCTGTTGAAAGGTTGGGCGTAAGTAAAATCATTGTTGCTATAGAGGAAAGAAAATGGCAGACGGAAACTATATACAGAAACATCAATGTTTCCGGACAGAACATAACTGAAAGGATCCCTTGTCGATTCTTTACCTGTGATATTATATATGTTGGCTGAAGCTGAAAGGGTGCCATCAATAGAAAACGGCTTTTCTTTTTTTATACCGGATAAATCCTGAGCTAAAATATTACAGGTATTGCAGAAGATGAAAATAATAATCAGGGACAGGCGATTCATAAATAGTTTATTATTAAAATTATATAGCACAGTTTCTATCAAAGTTAAAGAAAAAAATAACATAAAATATTATTTAATCATATTTGTTTCTTAATCAAAAAGCCCTCTCTATACTACCTCAACCGAACCTCATTCGTACCTGATTCGACCGGCGTCGGATCAATTGGCTCTTTGGTGGC
>CAYUEI010000088.1:0-11256 GCA_964443445.1 uncultured Prolixibacteraceae bacterium
GTGTTGAACCCAAATATAAAATCAGGTATTGAGCTTTCTGAACGGTAACGGTCCTTGTCATTAATAAGTCCGTCTTTATTTACATCAAGCATTGTTTCTTCAAGCGGAGTGCCGTCTGTGTCATAAACCTGATGGTACAAATAGAATATATTACGGCTGTAACCTACAGTGTTTACCAGGTAATTACCTGAGAACAAACCTACTGTACTGTCGCCTGTCATTGAAAGATTTGTGATGACGTTTTCATTATAAGCAACGTTGAATCCCAGATCCCAGACGAAATCTTTTGTCTTTACCGGAATTGCCTTGACATTGAGTTCTATACCTTTGTTTTCCATGTTTCCGATATTCTTTGTAATTGAACTTGTAAAGTCAGTTCCCAAAGGCACATTTACTGTATTTAATAAATCTGAAGTTTTCTTTATATAAGCGTCAATGCTTCCCGATAATCTGTTGTCGAAGAATCCCCAGTCAAGACCTATGTTGCTTGTTGCCGTTTGCTCCCATTTTCTGTTTCTGTCGGCTGCTGATGGAATAGCCCTGCGATAAACTGTTTTGCCAATTATGTATTGCTCAGTAAGTTCTCCCTGGGTATAAGTTGGTATGTAATCGTAATTGCCAATACCATCCTGCTGTCCTGTTACTCCATATCCAATCCTTAATTTAAGATCTGAAACTGTTTCACTGTTTTTAAGGAATCCTTCTTCTTTAATTTTCCATGCGAAAGCTACCGATGGGAATAAACCCCAGCGATTTGATTCGGCAAATCTTGAAGAAGCATCGTTACGTATTGTTGCTGTCAGCAAATACCTGTCCATTAAGAAGTAATTCAAACGGGCATAAACTGAAATTAATGTATGCTGTGGTTTGTCAAACAAGTAAGCAGGTGCTGAATTAGGCTGTTCTACTCCCAATGCATTATATGAAGGGTAATAGTAGTTTGTTGTAAGAAAATCATTGTAGGAGTATCCTGCCATGACATCAATCCTGCTATCTATCGATGAAATATCTTTTATGTAATTGAGATACGATTCAAAATATAAATTCCTGACATCCTCGCTTGGATCTGCATCATATTTACTTCCCAGTGATATGTTGTTTTCAAAAGCTGTTTCAGGTGCAAAATAATTGCTCTTCGACCTTGAGATATCATAGCCTGTGTTTACATTGATATGTAAATCAGGCAGAAAATGTACTTTATAATCAAGTTGTAAATTTCCTATACTCCTCATTGAACTTCCGGTTGAATTAACCTGTTCAAGCATACCAACAGGATTCAAATGACCATGAAGTGTAGCAGGATTTGTTGAATACTGCTCGTATTCAAAATATCCTCCGAAATTTGATGTTTCTGTCTTTACAGGCTGCGTAGGGTCAAATGTTATTGCACTGCTGATTGCCCTGGTGTCTGCCCATCTTTGATTTTCCATCGATCCTTTTAAATTGATGTTTACCTTCAGATGATCTTCAAACAGTACCGGACTGATATTCAGCATCGCTGACACCCTTTCATAATTACTGGTTTTTACTATACCATCCTGATTCAAATATCCTATCGAAAATCTGTAAGGAAGATTCTTGATTCCTCCTGTAAAACTTATATTATTGTCAGTTCCGAAAGCAGTCTGATATATTTCATCCTGCCAATCAGTTGATGCTGTTCCTAATCCCAGCTCTTCAACTGTCTTGCCTGAATAAGCAGCAGCTGTTTTGGCTACTTCACGATATTGATCTGCAGAAAGAACTGAAACTTTGTCTTTTAATTGAAATACAGATCCTTTTGATGAAACTGAAACTTTCAATCCTCCTGTTTGCCCTTTGTAAGTACTTATTAATATTACTCCGTTAGAAGCTCTTGATCCGTAAATAGCTGATGCTGAAGCATCTTTAAGCACACTGAACGATTCAATGTCGTTTGGGTTTAATGAACTTAAAAATCCTGCTCCATTGCCCCAGCCTTCAACAGGCACTCCGTCAATCACGATAAGAGGATCGTTGCTTGCATTTAATGATGCTCCACCTCTTATAAGAAATGAGCTTCCTGCTCCCGGCTGACCACTTACAGGAATTACCTGTACACCAGGAATCTTATTGGCAATAAGCTGCTCAGCATTAGAAATAGACCCCTTTTGAAAATCTGTCTTGCTTACCGTTGATACTGCACCGGTAATATCTTTTTTTCTTGCAGATCCATATCCGATAGCTACAACTTCTTCCAGTCCGACAACCCCTTCCTGTAAGGTTATATTGATGGTTGAACGACCGTTTACTTTTTCTTCAAGAGGTGTATATCCGATGAAAGAAAAAATGAGAGTAGCTGAGGGATTTACTTTTATTGTATAATTCCCGTTTATATCAGTGGTAGAACCGTTTGTTGTGTTTTTCTCCAACACGGTAACCCCCGGTATAGGTTCACCGGAAACACTTTTCACATTCCCGGTTATTGTCGTTTGCGCTTTCAAGGAGATAACTCCAAAAAAGAACAGCATAAAACAGATAAGTAGTTTACTTTTCATAAAATTTCCTTTAGGTTTCAAAAGAATAATGGTATGACAGATTAGTAATAGATTAACAGAAAGATTATAAATAATATAAGCAGTATAGAGATTACCGACAAAAATGTAATTATAATCTGATACTTCTTTAACTTATAGTCTTTCATGATCATTAATTTGTTCAAATCTACCCTGATGTCAATTATTATTAATGACCTGATTAATTTAATATGAACATTGATTATTTTTTTTTGAAAACAATTACGTCAAATATGAAAACAAATTCGTCTATCGAAACTTCTCCGAATATTCTCTTGGAGACATATTAAACTCATTCTTAAAGCATTTGGCAAAATATGAATGATTGGTGAATCCAGTCTCATCCATAATCTCTGAGATAGTCATCTTTTTACTTTTTATAAGCTGGGCTGCTCTCTTTAATTTTATCTGACGGATGAGTTCATTCAGAGTCATTCCTGTTTGGGTCTTAATCTTCCTGTATAAACTTGAATGGCTTACGCCTATTGATTTGCACATCTTTTCAACATTAATCTCAGGATCGGATATGTGTTCGTTGATGAACCTGATAGTCTCCTGTAATAATTTCTCATCATGCGATTCTATCTCTACCTCCTGATTTTCAACTATCAGCTTTTGCTTTATATATTCATTGACCTTCCTGCTCCTCGATATAAGACTGTCGATTCCTGCATCAAGTACATCCATGCTGAAAGGTTTTGTTATGTATGAATCTGCACCTGCCTTGTATCCTTCTATCTGATGCGATGTCATGGCCATGGCAGTTAAAAGTATTATGGGAATATTGTCATGCCGGGGGTTCGATTTTACCTGTTCACATAATGTAAGTCCATCAACCTCAGGCATCATAATGTCACTAATGACTAAATCGACTTTCGTCTTCTCCAGTATTTTTAATGCTTCTTTACCATTAGGGGCAGAAATGAATGTATACTTCTTTCCCAGACTAAGTTTTATATATTCAATGGTGTCAGGATGATCATCGGCAATCAATATAACCGGCTGATCCTGATTGACTGTATAATCTGCATTCTTCTTCTCTCTTAAAATTGAATCCGGATTTATAATTATTTCAGAAACTATCTTACTAATATTTTCAGAAGTTTGAGTTTTGGTTACAGGTATCTCAACATAAAAGGCAGTTCCCTTACCTGCTTCACTTTCAAACCAAATTCTTCCTCCCATCAATTCACAATATTCTTTAGCCAGATTCAAGCCAATTCCATATCCCCCCTGCTTTACCGATGAATTTTTCCCTTGATAGAACCGGTTGAAAATATATGGCTGCTCATCTTTTTCTACGCCTGGGCCTGTATCTGTTACACTTATTTTTAAAAGGTTATCATCCGAAATGTCAACTTTAAAGTCAATACTTCCATTTTGAACAGTAAACTTAAATGCATTGGAAAGCAGATTCTGAATTATTGATTCCAGTTTTGTAGTATCTGCTGAGATATTTAAAAGTTGGTCAGGCCCCCTGTAAGTGTACTTTATATTCTGATTCAAAGCCAGATCTGCAAAAAGTTCATATTGATCACGGCAAAACTCACCGGTTTCTATATCCTGAGTGTTCAATTTAAGTGTTCTGTTTTCTGCTTTTCTTATATCCATCAACTGATTAACTAATGAAAGCAATCTTCTCGAATTCTTAAGTGCTAATTTCAAAAGACTCTTTGCATCTGAATCAGTTTCATGCTTCTCTAAGACGGTTTGCACAGGCCCCATAATCAAATTCAAAGGTGTCCTGAATTCATGCGATATATTGGTGAAAAACAATTGCTTTGCTTGTGATATCTCTTCGTTCTTTTCCTTTTCAAGCGTAATATTTCTTAACTGTTCCTTCCACTGAACTTTATTTCTGTATGTCATATAAAGCATGGTAAGAAATAATTGCAACACTAAGATGTATAACACTATTGCCCACGCACTTGCCCAAATCGGCGGTTTAACCTTAATTTCAAGCTTAGCCTGATTTTCAAACCATACTCCATCATTGTTAGTGCCTTTTACATAGAAGATGTACTTGTCGGGAGATAAGTTGGAGTAGGTAGCAAAGTTTTGAAAACCTGAAGTGTAATTCCATTCCTTGTCATATCCTTCAAGCTTGTACGCATAAATGTTTCTGAAAGGATCGCCGAAGTGTAATGATGAAAATCCAATTGAAACTGAGTTTTGCTCATTCTTGAGAATTACTTTCTTAGAATATGGGACAATTTCATTAGAAGTGTTTCTCCCTTTTAATTCACTGAACGATTCAATAGACTTGTTGTTTACTTTAATATTAGTGATAATGGTTTTCGGCTGAAACATGTTCTTTCGTATAGCCTTGGGATTGAATGATATGAATCCGTCATTTCCCCCAAAAAACAACTCCCCGCTATGCGATTGAAAACAACTCCTTGTCAGAAATATATCAAGAGGTATCCATTTGTTGGTAGGAAATGATTCTATCTGATTCAATGTTGTTGAAAATCTGAATATTGAAGTTAAAGTAGTGCCCCAGATATCTCCATTAAAGTCTTCAGTCAGGTTATTGATATAACTATCATTTCCGGTAAAGACATCATAATTTGTTATTTCTTCTGAATGTGTGTTGTACTTGATAAGCCTGTCAGTCAATCCTATCCATAAATCTCCCTTTGAAGATACATGTATCGAATTGATTTCATAATCGTTGATGTATTCATTTATCTTTTCAGGCTTCTTAATCTGAAGTGTTGTAAGGTCTATGGTGTAAATTTTATTCTTATCCTCAAGCCAGATATTTTTATCTGATGAAACTAAATTAGTGTTGAAATCAGCCACATATTCAAAATAAATCTGATCGACATCAGCAAAGTTTCCTTTTGCCTTGTACATGCCGCCGCCCCATGTTATTACCCAGAACGAACCGTCGGCCGGTGTAATGAATGTGCTTATATAATTTGAACGCAGACCCTTGTTTATATCAAAATCAGCTGTAATTGTGTGCATCTTTCTTTCCGCCGGATCCCATATATTTATGCCTCCTGCACTTCCAATCCATATCCTTCCAATATTGTCACCTGTCACCGTATTTATATTATCAAGAACCAGCGGGTATTTGGAATTTTTATTGGCAGAATATGTTTCTGACTTCCCGTTGCTGTAATTTGCAACTACTCCTTTTTTTGTTGCCAGCCAGATGTTATTGTTTTTGTCTGAATAGATTGCGTTTACCTGATTTCCAACAAGGTTATTGCCTTCCTTGTTGAATACCGAGGTGAACTTAAACATGCTTTGGGTGATATTCAACTGACTGATACCGTTTGAAGTAGCTAGCCATAATATTCCTGCATTGTCTTCAAATATATCCCACACTACATTATTGGCCAGTGAATAATTGTTGAACGGATCATGAGTTGATATAACTGATTCTCCGCTTACTGAATTGAAGAGATAAAAACCAAAGTCAGTACCGAAATAGACAATGCCGTTCTTTAAAGGGAAAATGCATTTTACTACTTCATTTTCAAAGCCTGAATTAAATGTATTGAATACCTTAGATTTGAATGACTTTCTGTCAAATAGCACCAGACCGGTTTCTGTTCCTACCCATAATCTGGAATCATTGTCCTTTGTATAAGGTTCAATATCAAGTATAAGATTGTTCTTCAACTCGTTTTTATAATTCCCCTTAAGGTCGAAAAGTAAAATCTCACCTTTGTTGTTCAAAACATTTAAACCGTTGAATGTTCCTACCCAGATATTTGACTCTGTATCGGAATATAAGGCACGTACAATGTTTGATCCAAGCCTTGAATTCTGGGTATTATATATTTTGTATGATAGGTCTTTTTTGTTTAGCCTGATTAAGCCTTCAGATGTTCCTACCCAAAGAACTGAATCATTTTGATTTAATAAACACCGTACTTCACGAGGCTTGCCCAAATCAATTATAGTACTTTCGTTTGTTTTGGAATTCAAAAATGTAAGTCCTTCGTAACTCCCGATCCATAAACCCAGGTTGTCATCAGTTGCTAATGTTGTTACCTGATTATCAGGAAAGACAGCCTTTTCCTTACCTCCCTTTCGGAATACTTTCATTTCATACCCGTCGTACCTGACAAGTCCGTTTATGGTGCCAAACCACATGAAACCGGTCGAGTCTTGCGTAATAGTAAATATTTCATTTACAGGAAGCCCGTTTCTTACCTTGATGTTGTTGAATAGCTGAGTATTATCTGTTTGACTGAATGCATATTTATTTTGCGTTAGTATCAGGCAAATCAGAATCAGAATCAAATAATATTTTCTTTGCATTCCGCTCATGGATTGCATAAAAATAATTAAAAAAAGGCAGAATATTGAGAAGCTTTTACTTATGTTTCTTTTATTGGTAATGCTTTATTAAATAAGCATTACATGACATTCCCTTAAATTGAAATAACTTGATTAATCCTTCAGGTATAAATTGCTGTCACCGTAACTAAGAAAACGATAATCATTTTCAAGTGCGTGCTTATAAATATTCTTCCACTCAGTACCTGTAAAGGCTGAAATCAAAAGCAACAGGGTGCTTCGCGGCTGATGAAAGTTGGTCAACATTCCGTCAATCACTTTAAATTGATATCCGGGAACAATGATTATTTGTGTTGAAGTATTAATTTTTTCAATCCCTTTTGCAGCCATAAAACCAGAAAGAGCTTTAAAGGCTTCATCTTTCGATGGGTTTATTTCTAATGAATAGGGATCCCATTGAAACACATTCAAATTTGAAGGATCAATATCCGGATTAAGAATTACCTTGCAGCCCATCAGATACAAGCTTTCAATTGTCCTGATAGATGTTGTTCCGACAGCTATTATCTTTCCTTTATGATTATGAATTGCATCCACAAAGGCTTTATCAAATGAAATGTATTCGGTGTGCATTTCATGTTCGTTGACAAGCTTTGTTTTTACAGGCTGGAAAGTGCCTGCCCCAACGTGCAGTGTTGTTTCTGCTATCTTAATTCCCTTATCCTTAAGAGAATCGAATACATTGTCAGTAAAGTGAAGTCCCGCAGTTGGTGCTGCCACCGAGCCTTTTATCTTTGAATAGACAGTCTGGTATCTGGTAATATCACTTTCTTCCGATTCCCTGTTTAGATATGGAGGGATAGGCATATTGCCTGTAGCCTCTATGATATCGGAAAAATTAATATTTTCATTATCCCAGCTGAATTTAATAATGCAATAGCCACCTTGGGTTTCTAATTTTTCAGCAAATAAGGTGTTTGGTTTATCATCTTTAATGAAGTCAAGCTTTAAAACTCCGCTTTTCCATTTTTTCAGGTTCCCTACAACACATTTCCAGCTGCACTCCTTGTTCTGCTGAAAGTTATTGACATAGTCGGCAGGGTGGTGGGGGTCGAGAATAAAAATTTCAATTCTGGAACCGCTTTCTTTTCTGAAAATAATTCTTGCCCTGATGACTTTTGTATTGTTGAAAACCAAAAGGCTTCCGGCAGGAATGTAATTGGCAAGATTAAAAAAATTATCATCCTTGATATTGCCGTCTTTCCATATCAGAAGTTTTGATTGATCCCTTATTTCAAGGGGGTATTTTGCAATCTTTTCATCGGGAAGACTATAATCAAAGTCGTCGATTGAAATCAGCGGAATATGAATCTTTTTCGTCATCGCTGCAAAAATAATTCTTTTAGTGGTTTATTCTCTTCCAAAAAATATGAGTTGCAGAGCAATTAACCTAAATATTAACATTTCATAGCAAGGTAAAGAATACATCTTTGAAACCAACCTCATTCCTACCAAATACCACAATCCTATCACTCTTATGGTGTTTGATCCCTATTTGGTACGGAGGATGTACGGTTGAGGTCACTGGTTACTCGGGGTTGAAAAAATGAATAAGGTAAGCTATAATTTTAAAGTTAATACTTTTAAAAAAAGAAGGCCACCTTTTCAGGAAGCCTTCAATTAAAATTAATCAAACGTTAGTTAGTCTTTGATAAACCTTGTTGTTATAACTTCTTTATCTCAGTATACTCTTATAATGTATGAACTTCTTGTGAGTTCAGAAACATTGATCAGTGAATTTCGATCAGATGGAACCAAAGATATAAAAACAATTGAGTAGTGCAACCGATTGCGCGAGTAGATTTTTAAACATATCATAAAATGTTGGATAATAGCTTATCAACCGATTACCTTAAAGTTGCATAAATGTTCTATAATATTCAATTTCATTGATCTTTCAGCAGGTTTATATTTTGTTAAGATGATTGAAGATAAAAGAGTCAAATATTCTCAGTCTGTCTATGAAAAACAGCAATGCATCTATTATTATTTTATCAGTATAGGTTACTGTTTATATTAGTATGGAAATTAAATTTTTTAATTTTAATAAATGTCTAATTTAAATTTTAAAGTATGAAGATATTATTCTCAGTATTAGTATTATTCTTTTCGGTTTCGGTTGCTTTAGCCGGAAACTTTGAAGGAACATGGAAAGCAACTATAGAAACTCCTAATGGTGGCTTTGAACTCACTTACGTTTTTAAAATGGAAGGTAATAATTTAACCGGAAAAATGACTGGAATGATGGGAGATATACCTGCTAACAATATTGTTGTTAAAGACAATCAGCTTAAATTTGAAACAACGATGCAGGGAATGGAAGAATCACAGTCAATGACAATAAAACATGATTGTACTTTAAAAGATGACGATACTATTATAATGAAGGTCATTGGAACGCCTATGGGGGATAATGAAATGATACTGAAAAGGCAAAAATAAAAGGTCACATTACTAGTTTAGATTGATTAACAGTTTTAGCCATACATCTTTGGATGTGTGGCTTTTTTTTTATCAAAACGATGCATAATAATAAATCCTTTTCTTGGCTTATCTTTGCGGCAAAATTATTAAAGATATATGCTTAAAATAGGAGATAAAGTAAAATTCATTAATGAAGTCGGAGGGGGCAGGATTACAGGGTTTCAGGGCAAAACCATTGCTATAGTTGAAAACCATGATGGTTTTGAGATTCCGACGTTGATGACTCAGCTGATAAAGATTGAAGATGTTGATACAGAGAAAACAATAAACAGGGATTTTTCAAAGAAGCCGGCACCGGTAAAGCAGGTTGAAAAAGCAGAAGAGAAAGTTAAAGAGCCGGATCACAAACCTTCAATTATCAGCGGAAATGATGAGCCTAAGTTTTTTATGGCCTTTTACCCACTGGATCATAAGAATCCGGTAGGTGATGAAATTGAAGTGTATTTAATCAACGACAGTAATTTTACTTTGCTGTATCATTATTGTCATTATGACGGAGAGAAATATACGACAGTTGATTACGGGGAACTGGAGCCAAATACTAAAAACCTGATTGAAAGCATTGCTCCGGGTAATCTGGCTAACCAGCCAAAATATTATTTCAGGATAATACCTTTTATGAAAGAATCTAAATCTCTTTCAAAGGTTATTGAAAGGGAATTACAGGTCAGCAGCATAAAGTTTTACAAGGAAAAGAGCTTTACAAGGTCAGGCTTTTTCAAAGGACCGGCAATGGTATTTGATCTTGTGATACATCCGATGAAGGATGAGATAGACAAGCTTACTGAAAATGATTTCAGGAAGGTAGTTAATGAAAAAGATGTTGAGAATAGGCCTGAGCTTCAGTCGGTAAAGAAAGTTAATACTCCGGAGACAGTTGAAATAGACCTGCATATAGAGCAGCTTATAGATAACGTCAGCGGCTTGTCCAATCATGAAATTCTTCAGATTCAAATGGACAAGTTTTATTCAGAAATGAAGAGTGCAATAGAAAAAAAGGTTTTCAGAATCGTTTTCATTCACGGAGTAGGCAATGGGGTGTTGAAACAGGAAATATACAAAAAACTGAAATCTACATATGCAAAGTATTACTTTCAGGATGCGTCATTTCATGAATATGGATTTGGGGCAACGATGGTAATATTAAGAAGGAAGTAAAATTTTATTAATTTTGCAGAAAAGCAGACTGTTCTATCGCTCCGGTTAACCATGCCGGAGAGGAAAGTCCGGACAGCAAAGGGCATTCCGCTTCCGAAAGGGAAGATGTCTGTGAAGGCATGGTAACGGAGAAGAAAAAAACCGCCTTGTAAAAGAGGTAAGGGTGAGAAGGTGAGGTAAGAGCTCACCGGGTTTGCAGGCAACTGCAGGCGCCGTTCGTCCCGGAAGTTGCAAGACCAAATATATCCTGAAAGCTACGGCACACAGTAGCCCGTTGTGTTTGTTCCAACGTGTTGGACAGTTCAGGAGGGGTAGGTTGCTTAGATAAATGATAGAGATAACAGAAACCGGCTTACGGGTCTGCTTTTTTTTTATTTTTTCAAAAAGGGATACGGGAATATTTTTAAACTGTCAGAGCCACCTTTTAAGGTTGTATTTTGTAGCTACTTCAGTTCTTTTTTCAGGTTCCAGTGATTTCATGTACATTTTCCATCCGGGGCAGAAGTTAATATGCCATCTCCATAATCTGCCGCCAAATGATTTGGGATTAGTGTCTTATTTGGCACTATTAGGGCATGTTTCGCAGCCAATTTCCTGTGCCATAGTATTATGATTTAAGTAAAGGTTATTTTTCAAGTAATTCTTTATGAAGTCTGACCATCTTAATAGCAGTAACAGCTGCCTCATCTCCCTTATTCCCTAATTTGCCTCCTGCTCTGTCGAGGGCTTGCTGTTCGTTTAAAGTTGTAAGAACACCAAA
>CAYUEI010000089.1:0-11167 GCA_964443445.1 uncultured Prolixibacteraceae bacterium
GGCATATTTGAATGCTTCTTAGGAGGGTTACTATCTCTCTTGTTTACCAATGATTCAAGGGCGCGAATAATTCTGTACCTTGTATTTCTAGGTTCAATAACTTCATCGATATAGCCGTATTTTGCAGCCACATATGGATTGGCGAAAGTGTCACGATAAACATTCTCCTGTTCTGTAATAAAAGCGGCCTTTTCTTCAACGTTTTCTATTGCGCTTATCTCTTTATTCATTAAAACTTCAATCGCGCCTTTTGGCCCCATAACAGCAATTTCAGCAGTAGGCCAGGCATAGTTGATATCGCCTCTAAGGTGTTTGGAACTCATAACGCAATAAGCTCCTCCGTATGCTTTTCTAAGAATAACAGTAATTTTAGGAACAGTTGCTTCACCATAAGCAAATAATAGTTTTGCTCCATGAATAATAATTCCGTTATATTCCTGATTTGTACCTGGCAAGAAGCCGGGAACATCTTCAAGAGTTAGCAATGGAATATTGAAAGCGTCACAGAATCTAACAAAGCGGGCACCTTTGCGGGAGGAGTTGTTATCTAGAACACCTGCAAGAAATTTAGGGTTATTAGCAACTATACCTACCACCCTGCCATTGAAGCGGGCAAATCCTACGACAATGTTAGGAGCATAAGCTTCATGTATTTCATAAAACTCACCATAATCAACAATGGCATGTATTACTTCTTTGACATCGTAGGGTTTATTTGGATTTTCAGGAATAATAGAATTTAATTTGTCTTCCATCCTGTGGATATTATCATCGCATTCTCTTACCGGAGCTTCTTCCATATTATTTGACGGAAGATAACTTAAAAGTTTTCTGATCATCTTAATACCTTCTTCTTCAGTGTCAGAAGTAAGGTGAGCCACACTTGATTTAGTAGCATGAACAGTAGCTCCTCCGAGTTGTTCCTGAGTAACATCTTCGCCTGTAACAGCTTTTACAACCTTAGGACCGGTCAGGAACATATAACTTGATTTTTTAGACATAAGAATAAAATCAGTTAAAGCAGGTGAATATACCGCTCCGCCTGCACAAGGGCCAAATATTGCAGAAATCTGAGGGATAACGCCGGAAGCCATTATATTTCGTTGAAATATCTCAGCATAACCGGCAAGACTATTTACTCCCTCTTGAATACGAGCTCCACCCGAATCATTGATTCCAATAACCGGAGCCCCAACCTTCATAGCTTTATCCATAACCTTACAAATTTTATTTGCAAAAGTCTCAGATAATGAACCTCCGAAGACAGTGAAATCCTGAGCAAAAACATAAACTGTTCTACCGTCGATAGTTCCGTAACCCGTTACAACACCATCAGAGAGATAAGATTCATTTTCAAGTCCGAAATTTGTGCATCGGTGAGAAACAAACATATCAAACTCTTCAAAACTACCTTCATCAAGAAGAAGGTTAATCCTTTCCCTGGCAGTAAGTTTATTCTGACTATGCTGTTTATCAATACGCTTTTGTCCTCCACCCATACGGGCTTGCTTCCTAAGGTCAAGTAATTCCTGTACTTTTTCCTCCATTGTCATAATTATGCTGTTTTAGAAATTGTTTAAATATGAGCTATAATCACATAAACAAAAAGTTTACATAAATTATTCGAATTATAATAATTAAAAACTGTTGAAAGCATGATATTTCAAAGTGAGAAACATCATTAAATTTAGAATTTAAGGTGAGAGTATCATTTGATTCTGTGGTTAAGATATGGTAATTTTCTTTTTAAAATATTAGCATCCAAATTAATAATTAAAACACAGAATGTATAATAAAACACAAATAAATAATAAAAAAAGGCGACCTGTTCAGATCGCCTTAATATATGATTAGAAAATAAATTTTTTAAGCAAGGAAGCTCAACAAGATACCTGCAGCAACTGCAGAACCTATTACTCCAGCAACGTTTGGCCCCATTGCATGCATTAGTAAATGATTTGTCTTGTCGTACTCTTGTCCTACAATTTGCGAAACTCTGGCGCTATCTGGTACAGCTGAAACCCCGGCATTTCCGATCAAAGGATTGATCTTGTTGCCTTCTTTTAAAAATAGGTTTATAATTTTAACGAACATAACCCCACCAAATGTTGCAATAATAAAAGATCCCGCTCCTAATAAAAATATACCTACCGATTTCATTGTCAAGAAGGTTGTAGCCTGAGTTGATGCTCCAACAGTTAAACCAATAAGAATTGTAACTATATCAATAAGAGGACCTTTTGCCGTATCTGCCAACCTTTTTGTAACACCACTCTCCTTCAATAAATTACCAAAGAAAAGCATACCCAATAAAGGCAGACCGCTAGGAACTATAAAAGTAGTAAGTAACATACCAGCTATGGCAAAAATAACCTTTTCATTTCTTGAAACTACTCTAGGAGGTTTCATTCTGATAAGTCGCTCTTTTTTCGAAGTCAGCAGTTTCATAACAGGAGGTTGAATAACAGGCACCAAAGCCATGTATGAATAAGCTGCGATTGCAATCGCCCCCATTAAATCGGGTGCAAGCTTCGAAGAAAGGAATATAGCAGTTGGTCCATCTGCACCACCAATAATGCCTATAGCCCCAGCTTCTGTAGGACTGAAACCTAATGCCAAAGCAAGACAATATGCTCCGAAAATTCCTAATTGAGCTGCTGCACCAATAAGAATTAGTTTTGGATTAGAAATTAGAGCAGAAAAATCTGTCATAGCACCAATTCCAAGAAAGATTAATGGCGGATATACACCCTGAAGCACACCGAAATATAGGTAATTCAACACACTACCCGATTCGTAAACACCAATCTGATAACCTGGTGAAAAAGCAATATTACCTACAAGTATTCCAAAACCTATAGGAACAAGTAACATTGGTTCAAACTCCTTTGCAATAGCCAGATATATGAATATTAATCCAATACATATCATTATTATATGACCAATAGTCAAATTGGCAAAAGCTGTAAAATGGAGAAATTGACCCAGATGTTCCATTACGAAATCAAAGAATTTTCCCATAACCTAATCTCCTATTACAATTAGAATATCTCCCTCCATTACACTATCACCCTTATTTTTCATTATGGAAATAATTTTGCCAGCTTTATCAGCTTCAATGTTGTTTTCCATTTTCATGGCTTCAAGCATTAAAAGCTTTTGACCAATTTTAACAGTGTCGCCCTCTCTAACAAAAACATCAAGTATTACCCCTGGTAGTGGAGACTTAATATTTCCGGCTCCTTTTGGAGCTGAAGGGCTGCTTGTTTTTGCAATAGAAGGTTGAATATCAGTTGAAGGAGCAACAGTAGTACGAACCAGTCTAGGTGTTTTTATTGCTTTCATATCCTTCTCAAGTTCAACTTTATAAGAAGTACCATTTATCTCAATTTCGGCAATATTATCTTCTACATTGATAATTTCAGTTTCATACTGATTGCCGTTTATTTTAAACTTAAATTTCTTCATTTCATAAATTTTTAACGAGGTGATTTTCTTAAAGTGTAAATCTTAGAACTCCATGGCGAATATGTTCTGGATACTTTCTGAATAGTAAGTACAGTATTTTCCTGATCATGAATTTCGTTCTGAAAGAGATAAAGAGCCATAGCAATTGCTGCATTTACTTCTCCTGATATTTCTTCATCTTTTACCTTACCAGATTTATTAGTTTCTTCATTAACAATAGGCTTAGAAGACCTTTTAATAAAGAAACGACCCATGTTTTTATAAATAATAAATAAAATTATCAGAGCGGAAAAAACAACACTCATTGCGATAACGGTCATTCCAACGCCATAAGGATCGAATTCCACAAAATTTTCTCCTGCTGATTTCTTTTTAGAGTAGTCGTTATTAGCACCCGGAGTAGATTTTTCGAGATAAACCCATTCATCACTGTCGTTATTAATCCTTCCATAAGTTATGTCAGGTCGATGGTCTGCCGGAAGGTCAACTTTGTCAATTAAAGTTCTTCCGTTCGCAGAAAACAACGCTATAGTCTTAGCTCCCTCTATATCAAAATTCAGGTGAAAAATACCTCTCGTTGGTTTGTCATCTGCCCAAAAAACAGTATAACATCTTGAAGGGATTTTAGTTGCCGGATCACCAGTTGGAATCCAATATTTCATTGGATTATTCAAGTCATCTGTTAAATAATATCCTCCTATGTTTACTGAATTATAATTAGGATTGAACAATTCAATCCATGCTGAATGCTGTCCAAAATCATCAACCGCACTGGAATCGTTTATCACCAGAACTTCGTTGAACCTCACCATCGGAATAGACTTTGCTTTTGCAAAGCCATTAACTGATATCAGCAAGGTCAATAAAACGGCTAATGAAATTATATTAACTGTCTTTCTTTGCATATATCTCATTATAATGGAATGTTAGTATGTTTTTTTGGTGGCATAGTGTCCTTCTTTGTGGCCAGAGCCTGAAGGGCACGAATAACACGGAAACGGGTATTCCTTGGTTCAATTACATCGTCTATATAACCATATTGAGCAGCCACATAAGGATTTGCAAACTTATCTTTATATTCATTCTCCGCATCAACTACAAACTTTGCACGTTCTTCATCATTTTCAATCTTTTTAATATCCTTACTCTGAAGAACTTCAATAGCACCCTTTGCTCCCATCACAGCTATCTCACCTGAAGGCCATGAATAGTTGATATCTCCGCGTAAATGTTTGGAACTCATAACACAATATGCACCACCATAAGATTTTCTGAGAATTACAGTTACTTTAGGAACAGTTGCTTCGCCATAAGCAAACAATAATTTAGCACCATGTGTAATAATTGCACCATATTCCTGGGCTGTTCCAGGCAAGAAACCCGGAACATCAACCAATGTTACGAGAGGGATATTGAAAGCATCGCAGAAGCGTACAAATCTGGCAGCTTTACGAGATGCATTAATATCAAGTACTCCTGCAAGATAATTTGGTTGATTAGCTACAATTCCAACAGAAATTCCATTAAAACGAGCATATCCGGTAACAATATTCTGAGCAAAGTTTCTTTGAACTTCAAGGAATTCATTATAATCAACAATTGAATGAATAACATCCTTTACATCGTAAGGTTTATTCGGATTGTCAGGAATAATTTCATTAAGGCTATCTTCAAGACGGTCAATAGGATCATCACAAGGTGCTAATGGAGCATCTTCGAGATTATTTTGCGGAAGATAACTTAAAAGTTTCCTAATTAGAAGAATTCCTTCTTGTTCATCATCAGCTATAAAGTGAGAAACACCTGATTTCGAACCATGTACTGAAGCTCCACCTAATTGTTCGTCTGTTACTACTTCGCCTGTAACCGTTTTTACAACCTTAGGCCCTGTAAGGAACATATAGCTTGTATCCTTGCTCATCACAATAAAATCAGTAAGAGCCGGTGAATATACAGCGCCACCTGCACAAGGACCGAAAATTGCAGAAATCTGAGGTACTACACCAGAAGCCATAATATTACGTTCAAAAATTTCAGCGTATCCAGCCAAAGCTGTTACACCTTCCTGAATACGAGCACCTCCTGAATCGTTGATCCCAATAACAGGAGCACCTACTTTAAGAGCCATATCCATAACTTTGCAAATTTTCTGTGCAAAAGTTTCAGATAAAGAACCTCCGAAAACAGTGAAATCCTGAGCGAAAACATACACAACGCGACCGTCGATAGTTCCCTGACCAGTTACAACACCATCGCCAAGGAATTTATCCTTTTCAATTCCAAAGTTATTACAACGGTGAGTAATGAACATATCATACTCTTCGAAACTACCCTCATCAAGTAACATTTCTATTCTTTCACGAGCAGTCATTTTTCCTTTTCCATGCTGTGAAGCAATACGTTTCTCACCACCACCAAGTTTAGCTTGAACCCTTAGGTCAATGAGTTTTTTTATTTTATCCTGATTATTCATTTTATATATGTGTTATTTTGAACAAAATTCGGTTAATACACCTAAAGTCGACTTTGGATGAAGAAATCCGATATTCAACCCTTCAGCACCTTTTCTAGCTGATTTGTCAATAACTCTGACACCTTTTGATTCAACATCTGATAAAGCTGCATCAACACCATCAACGGCAAAAGCAATATGGTGAACACCCTGACCTTTATTTTCAAGGAATTTACCTATAGGACCTTCCGGGTCAGTTGATTCAAGCAACTCAATTTTAGTTCCTCCTACCTGAAAAAAAGCTGTCTTCACTTTCTGGTCAGCAACTTCTTCAATAGCATAACATTTCAATCCCAGAACATCCTGATAATAAGCAATAGCTTCTTCAAGATTTTGAACGGCAATTCCAATGTGTTCAATATGTGTAATATTCATAGTTTGAAAATATATTAGGTTAATAAATTCTTTTTGAAGTGAATTTGAAAATAATTGATCTTACCCATCCTTGTATTTTTCCAAGGTCATTATTCTTATTCAATATAGATAAAACGAATCGCAAAAGTAGTAATTTAAAATTATTGAAATAAGATGTTTGTCAGCATCTTAAGTAAGAAAGGCAGGAGTTCCTGCCTTTCTTTTTATTTATTTATTTATATATCTGAAATGTGATCCAAAACGTTCAAAAGCTGCCTGTTCAAGTGACTCTCTATGATCAGGGTGAGCAATACTTATTATTAGTTTTGCCCTCTCCTGAAGGGTTTTCCCATAGAGATTTACTGCACCGTATTCAGTAACAAACCAATGAATATGATTTCTTGTAGTAACTACTCCTGCACCAGCCATCAATACTGGTGATATTTTACTAACACCTTTATTTGTAACTGACGGCATAGCTATTATTGCTTTCCCACCTTTTGAACGAGAAGCTCCATAAACAAAGTCAATCTGACCTCCAACTCCCGAGAAGAATTTAATACCGAGAGAGTCAGCATTAACCTGACCTGTTAGGTCAATAGATAATGCAGAATTAATTGCTGTAACTTTATCATTCTTAGCAATAATGAAAGGATCATTTGTATATCCAACGTCCATCATAGCTACCCTTGGGTTGTTATGAATAAAATCATATACTGCTTGTGATCCCATAAGGAATGTTGAAACCATCTTGCCTTTATCTATTGCTTTGTTTGCCCCGTTAATAACTCCGCTTTCAACGAGAGGAAGAACACCATCAGCAAACATTTCAGTGTGGATTCCTAAATTTTTATGATTACCTAATTGAGCTAATACAGCATTTGGAATAGCACCAATTCCCATTTGTAAGCAAGCTCCATCTTCAACAAGCTCTGCACAATGAATACCTATAGCAGTTTCTATTTCATCAGGTTCAGTAAAATGAGCTGGCATTAAAGGAGTGTTATCCTCAACAAATATGTCAATCATGTCAAGAGGGATCAAAGCATCTCCTAAAGCACGAGGGACGTTTGGATTTAAAACGGCAATAACATGTTCAGCCATTTCAACAGCAGCTAGTGTCGCATCAACTGATGTTCCCAATGAAACATATCCATGTTCATCCGGAGGACAAACTTGAATCATAGCTACATTACAAGGAAGATAACCATCGCGGTAAAGTCGTTGAGTTTCACTTAAAAATACAGGAATATAATCAGAATACCCTGCCTGAACTGATTTACGGACATTTCCCCCTACAAAGAAAGCGTCATGTTGAAATATTCCTTCAAATTCAGGTTCAGTATAAGGAGCTGGTCCTTCAGTATGTAAGTGATGAATATGAACATTCTTAAACTCGCCTGCCTTACCCCTTTCAACCATTGCATTAATCAAACATTGAGGTGCACTTGCAACACTGCTTAAATGTATATGATCATTGCTTTTGATTACCTTTACTGCTTCTGCAGGACTAACAAATTTCACTGATTTCATAATTGAATTATTTGGATTTTCAAAAAAACAGCGCAAAGATATAATTTACATTAATGAACCAAAACCACAATTCAACTTTTTTAAAGATTTATTCGAACATTAAATCTAGATTAAGTAATAAGGTTCAAATAAGGCATTTGATAATTAAATTTGTTATTAATATATCAAATTTCCTTAATAAAGGTGAGTGAAAATGTAAAATTGCTATTTGAGAATAAAGTAAACAGGAAAATGATCACTAATACCTCCAAAGTAAGTTTTACCATAAGTCCTGTTAGGCGACATTTCTCCTTTATCATTAACATATTCCATAAAAGGCATGTGGTAAATAAAACCATTTCCCTTATCTGTTTTTAATCCTTCCTTTTTCTTAAGAAGATAATGGGAAACAATTATATTATCAAGGACACTCCAATTGCCTCTGTTATTATGAGACCCTTCTCCCCTTTCATATTCATCATACATGAGATTTATAAGCAGCTCGCTTCCATTATTCTTTAAGTTGGATGAAGCACCAAGGACTTTTGATATACTTTCATCAGAAGGTTCATCATTTAAGTCGCCCATGATTACAATATTGGGGGCATTATTGCTCTTGTAGATTGAATCAACTTTATTTCTCACAACCTGAGCTGCAAGATTCCGTTTGAAGTCAGTTTCATTTTTTCCGGTTCTCCTTGATGGCCAGTGATTAATGAAAATATGAAATTCCTCTTTTTTTAATTTACCTTTTACATAAATGATATCTCTGGTTTTAAATGCTTCATCGTCCTTAATTGTAACTGATAAAAATTCTGATTTTTCAGGTGAAAAGACTGAAGGATTATATAAAAACCCACAATCAATACCCCTTTCGTCAGGGCTTTCCTTCCATATAATTTCGTATTTACCCTTTTTCAGCAATTTATTACTTACAAGGTCTTCAAGTACAGTTCTGTTTTCAATTTCAGCTAAACCAATTATGGCAGGTAAAAGAGGATTTCCCAAGGAAGTTATTACCCTGGCAAGGTCATTTAATTTTTTATTATATTTTTCAGTATTCCAATTATATGATGCTGAAGGAAGAAAATCTTCATCACTCTTCAAAGGATCATTTATTGTATCATATAAATTTTCAACATTATAAAACATTAAGATTTCACTACCTGCCTTTTTTACAGGCTCTTTACACGATGAACCTAAAAATAAAAAAGAAAGCATCAGAAAAAGAAAAGTATTCTTCATATCGGTAAATTTAAAATATCCTGCAAATTAAAGTTATTTTCATCGCCCAAAAGGAAATAAATCAGTAAAAAACTAAATTTGAAGAAAATATTCAAATATGATAACAGCAGACCAGTTAGAAATATTGCTCAGAAGTATACCTCAATATTTACTTTTTGGGGCAATAGCCTTATATGTAATAGGATGGATGAACAAGAAGAGTATTTATGGTTTATTTGCTGAAATATTACTTTCTCTTACCGGATTAACTTTATTTATAATAATGGTAAGCGGGCTAATACCTTCTCCAAATACTGTTGGGATAAATACTGAAAATGTAAAATTGGTAATCAGGATGCTGTTAATGTTTAGCGGTCTGGGCTTTTTATCAATCATCAACTTATTAATTCGTATAATCAATAAAAAACCCTTTAATCCGCTATCTGTTGCAATTTTTGTGTTTGCCGTAATATTATTTTATGAATCTACCAGAATTTCAAAAATAAAGTTTGAATTAAACAAACCTCAAACTGAAATAATTGATAGTATCAAATAATTTAAGATTGTTTTAATTCCTTACAGGCATTGTATAGTCCTTCAAACAAGGCTTTAATATCTGAAGCTGCAACTGCTGCAAAAGCAACTCTTATTACATTGTCAAGGTTAATAATACCTATGCTGTATTTGTTTATTAGCAAATGTCTTAATGCTTCTCCGTCTATTCCCTTTTCAAGTTGAACGCACATGAAGTATCCTGAATTATAAGGAAGAGCTGTAAAAAATTCTTTATATTTTTCTTCTTTTAAAGCTTCTTTAACAGCATCATACCTTGATTTTAGAATCAGGAATTTCTCTTTCTTCTGGTCATCATATGTTTCATCTTCAAAAGCTTTTAAAAGCAATGACTGAGAAATATTTGCTGCATTTGAAATGTTTCCTCTGACTGCTCCGGCAGTTTTCGACTCCATCGCATTGTAAAAATCGCTGTCTCCTCCTTTGATGCCATAAGTTAAGAATCCAACCCTGAATCCCCAAACATAATCTTCTTTTGTAGGACCATCAAGTTTGACTGCCAATACATTTTCATGAAGATCAGTCAGGTATGAGAATAAACTTTGTTTGTCAACACCATCTTCAAATACTAAACCGAAATAGGCATCGTCCAATAACATTACTATTTTATTCCCTTTTTCAGCTGATTCTTTAACTGCATTAACTATAGCCTTGCTTTCTTCCACAGTTGGAGAATAACCTGAAGGATTATTGGGAAAATTTAAAATAACAACTCTTTTGCCTATTTCGCCTTCATTAAGACTTGAATAGAAAGCTTCGATATCAAATCCTCCATCTTTAAAGAGATTGAATTTTTTGAGTCTGGCACCATAAGCATTTCCTAAGATCAAATTATAATTTCCCCAGAAATGGTTTGGTACAATAACTTCTTCACCTTCGTTAATAAACATATAACCAGCCATGCTTACTCCATGTGTAAGTGCATTAGTTACAACCGGCAAACTAATAGGTTTATCTCCAAGAGAAGGATTCTTTTTGTATATCAACTTTTTCCATGCAGCTCTTAAGTCTGGTCGTCCAAAACTTGGTGCATAAGGAAAAACTAAAGAAGGATCAATACCTATTTTTGATGAAATAGATTCAAGACGCATTGGTGACCCGTCATCTTCAATAGCAGTACCTATTGTTGCATTGATTTTAGTACCCTTAGCATCAGCAGTTTGTCCAAGAATTCCTTTCTTAGGGAAGAAAATATTCTTTCCCCTTTCGGACAACATTTCATATACTACCGGATTTTTTTCTCGAATAATTCTGTTTAATTCTTCTGCCTGTGGATTCATCTTTATCATTTATATATCCTTAATTATTACTTTCAATTTCGTCAAAAATGATTAATATTGCAATGGCCGAAATATATCAACTTTTATATAATTATTAGAAATTATTTATCTTTTTGATACAATTGTTGATGATATTTTAATTTTTTGTAATAAACCTAAAAAAATTAGTGATGGACTGGCAAAAAATAGTTGAACAATCAATCGCTTTATTATTTCCGCTGATAGTAATCTTCTTGTTTGTATA
>CAYUEI010000090.1:0-6945 GCA_964443445.1 uncultured Prolixibacteraceae bacterium
GTATCTGAAGGAGAATTTTTAAATGATTCCTTCTTAAAAGTTAAAGGTTCGTTAACATCTTCCGGAATAGTCTTAATTTCTTTTCTGGCTGTTGAAGATTTGAGGCTATCGATATTTTCATACACAAAAAACGAAATTGTTAAGATAACAAGAAAACCGGCTGCTATCGAAACCCATTTAATCCATTCATGCGATTTCTTTTTTTTCCCTTCTATGACATCAAGACTACGAAGATCTTTATCTATATCAGAGGGTTTAAGCTGAGACAAGCCTTCGAATGCTTCATATGAAAACACATCTCTTTCCAGCTCACGCTCAAAGGTATGTCTTTCAGCATTAGTCATTGAATCATTCAGATATCTGAATATATCATCTAATTGTTCGCTATGCTTGTTTTTTTCGCTCATGTTTCTTCTCCAAACATATTTTCAAATTACGCTTCGCATTCTGAATGAAGCTTTTTACATCCTTATCTTCAGTCCTCAATATTTTAGCTATCTCCCGATAACATTTCTTTTTAAAATAAAACAGGTTAATACAATCCCTTTGTTCATCTTTAAGTTTATCTATACACGCAAGAAGCTTTTCTGAAAGACGATCGGCCTCATCAATAGGATGCATTTCATCAGTCAATTCCATAATTTTTTTCTCTTCTTCCTGCCATTCTGAAAATTTTGAGTCGTCAGAGTGATGCTTCCTGATTTCCATCAGACAATAATTCTTTGTAACGACAAAAAGCCAATTCTTAAAATGCCCTATCTCCTGTCTTATTGCTTCAATAGTAAGTTTTTCGAAAATCTGCATCACTGCATCCTGGGCATTATCTCTGCTTTTCAAATATTTAAGACAAACACCATAAACCAGATGCATATATTTTGAATACAGAGCACCCAGAATTTCCATATCTCCTGTACGCCTGAATTCCTTAATTTGAAGGGAATCAAGCTGACGGTCAAATTCCAGTTGTTTTCCGGTGTATAGCATTTTAATATTTAATGATTTTAAGAATGTTAAAATTAACAAAGATTAATTATCAAAAAAATTTATGGAATTTTATTTATTCCATCATCATTAATATGAAGCAAATTAAAAAAAATGATATTATGAAAAGAAATTTTTTAATTAAATACTTGAAGTTCTTCTCAATTTTAATGATCATATTAGGATCATCTTTGATTTCAGAAGCACAGAATAGAATCTCCGGAATTGTTACTGAAGTAAACAATAATCCTTTAAAAGGGGTAATTGTTAAAATAAATGACCGGGGATATTCGTCCAAAACAGATAAATCAGGATTCTATTCAATAAATATAGATACTTTATCGAAAGTTATTTCTTTCAGTCTAAATGGATACAAAACCATTGAAATCCCTATTGGATCTTCATCTACAATTAATATAACTCTGAAAAAAGAAGAAGATGTTAATAGTAAAAGAGAAACAAGAGCAAAAGTTAAATATTCACAAAAATCACTATCAGCAGGAAGTGCTATGATGGTTGCTGATTGTTTTAATATGCCGGCACCCTTGGGTAACAACTTTAATACTGAAGATTACTCTACTATTAATGAAAGCGGATTTAAAAATGTATTTACCAATCCTCTTTCAACTTTTTCAATTGACGTCGATAATGCTTCATATTCAAATATCAGGCGATTTATTAATATGGGTCAATTACCTCCAAAGGATGCAGTCAGAATAGAAGAAATGATAAATTATTTTCATTATGAGTATAAAGAGCCAAATGAAGGTGAACCTTTTTCAATTATTACTGAGTACACTGACTGCCCGTGGAATAAGGAAAATAAACTTTTACAAGTAGCTCTTCAGGGTAAAAAAATCAAAAAAGATAATTTACCTCCCTCCAATATAGTTTTTCTACTTGATGTTTCGGGATCAATGAATTACCCAAATAAGCTCCCATTGGTAAAGTCTGCAATGAAAATCCTCGTAGATGAATTAAGGCCTCAGGATAAGGTTTCTATTGTTGTTTATGCCGGAGCTGCCGGACTGGTACTTGATGCAACTTCAGGGGAAAATAAAAAGCAAATTACTGATGCTATTGAAAATCTTAATGCAGGAGGATCTACTGCAGGAGGTGAAGGATTGAAATTAGCATACAAAATAGCTGGTGAGAATTTTATTAAAAACGGGAATAACAGAATTATTCTTGCAACAGATGGAGATTTTAATGTTGGAGTATCGAGCGATTCCGAAATGGAACGATTAGTAAGTGAAGAAAAGAAAAAAGGAGTCTTTATTACAGTTCTGGGATTTGGCATGGGTAATTATAAGGACAATAAGCTTGAAATAATAGCTGACAAGGGAAATGGCAATTATGCCTATATAGATAATTTCCAGGAAGCCAGAAAAGTATTGATAAGCGAATTTGGTGGAACACTTTTTACAATTGCCAAAGACGTGAAATTTCAGATAGAGTTTAATCCTGAGAAAGTAAAAGCATACAGATTAATTGGCTATGAAAACAGACAGTTAAACGCAGAAGATTTTAATAATGACAAGAAGGATGCAGGTGAAATGGGAGCAGGTCATCAGGTTACAGCACTTTATGAAATTATTACAAGTGATTCAAAAACTGAAATCCAAAAAATTGATAATCTAAAATATCAGGAAAATATAAAAACTTCAAATGAGAAATATAATAATGAACTTTTGACTATTAAAGTAAGATATAAAGACCCTGATAAAGAAGAAAGTAAACTTATCTCACTTCCGTTAAATGATAATTTGTCTGACTTCAGGGAAACAACAGATAATATGAAATTTATTGCAGCAGTAGCTCAGTTTGGAATGTTGCTTAGAGAATCTGAATACAAAGGAACTTCTGACATACAAAATACTATCGAATTAGCCAGATCAGGAAAGGGAAAGGATGAAAATGGATATATAGGTGAATTTATAAGATTAATAGAAGCATCAAAAAATTTAGGTTTAAAATAATAATTTGTACTTCATTTTTAATGTGTTTTCAAGGTGTTTTATTTATTTATCCCGGAGTTAATCTTCGGGATTTTTCTTTATTAGTAAAAAAGAAAAAAGTCGCAATCATCAGAATGACTATTGCGACTTTTTGTGGGCGGTGAGGGATTCGAACCCCCGACCCTCTGGGTGTAAACCAGATGCTCTGAACCAGCTGAGCTAACCGCCCTTACTTTTATTTCAAAAGCGTTGCAAATATAAAGCAATGTTTCTTTTTGACAAATAAAATTGAAAAAAAAATTGAAATAAGTTTAAGAAATAAAAAAATGCCGGAAAAACCGGCATTTTTAATATAACAAATTATTCTTCATGTGATTGTTGTTCAAGGATTTCCCTTGCTCTGTCTAAAATTGTGGAATCATCCAATAATACAATCCCCCCATCCGGACCCGGTTCCATATGAATTCCCACGGATCTGCCATTCGTGTAATTTGCACCTCCAAAATAGTTTCTGACGGTTTCGACTTCTACATTAAATTCTTCTGCTAATTGTCTGATCGAGCCGTCAGGTAAACTGTCTTTGATTTTTCGAAGCTCATTAAATGTTATTTTCTTAGTCATGGCACGAAATTTTATAGATTTAATAAATACTTTTTTAAAAATTAACACTCCCTAAATTTAAAAGAATATTTGAATAAGAAAGATGCTTTATAATATCATTTTATATTAAAACACTTTTTATTCTGCTTTTGTTTTTCATTATGCAATTAAGAAATAGCTAATTACCTGAATATCTTGAATGTGCCTAGACAATCGTAAACTGCCTGATGTATCATAGGTCTTAAATTCATTTTCAAAAGTTTGTTATTTTCTCTTGTTGGACATACTCTGTTTGTCATTATTATAACAATAAGTTGATTGTCAGGATCAGCCCATGCAAATGTTCCCGTAAAACCAGTATGACCAAAACTATTCTTACTTGCTGATACAGCCGGGTATCCATTTGCTATTAACCTCTTGCTATTATCAAGATAAGGCTTATCAAAACCCAAACCACGCCTGTTTTGGTTGTCTGGATATTGAATCCTGGTAAATTCCTTTATCGTCTCTTGAGTTAAATAATTAAATCCTCCATAATTTCCTCCATTCAAATAAAATTGCATTAAAACTGCAAGGTCTTGTGTTGTTCCAAATAAACCTGCATTACCGGAAACACCTCCTAAAACAGCTGCAGTTTCGTCATGAACAAAACCGCATAAAAGCTCTTTCCTGAAAAACTCATCATTTTCAGTTGGCACAAACCTATTCTTTGGTAAAAACCTATATGGGTTATAACAAACTGACTCCACTCCAAGTGGCTTTAGAAATTCTTTATTAAGAAAATCTTCGTATGATATGCCTGAAATGTTTGAAATAACCTCAGGTAGAATGACGAAACACAAATCAGAATAAGTATAAGCGTTTGTTGAGAGAAGTTTAGAATCACGGATTTTCCTATATACATCTTTTTTATAATCATTTTCTATATATAGATTGGAACTAACCCTCGTTGAGTATTTTTCAGAAGGCTCTTCAGAAAAAATCTTTTTTCTATGCCTTCGGGTCAACTCCAATGGCTCAGTATAAAAGGGTATCCAGGGCAAAAGCCTTGCCTGATGTGCCAAACCTTCCCTAAGCGTGAAGTCAGATTTATTTGAACTTTTAAAATCTTCCCAGTAATTACTAAATGGAACATCAAGTTTTATTACTGAATTTTCATAAAATTTCATAATTATAGGTAATGGACCTGCAATTTTTGTAATTGATGCCCAATCATAAATGTCTCCTTTTCTAACGCGAATAGTATCTTCATAGGTGTGTGTTCCGTAACACTCATGAAATATTATCTTATTATTTTTAGCAATCAACACCTGACATCCGGGATATGCTTTTTCAGAAAGCCCAGATATAATAAGAGAATCTATTTTTCTCTTTAAAATGCCGGAACATATCCCCTCTTCTTCAGGGATTGTATATTTTAATCTTTTTATATACTCTGTGTCAATTCCACTCCCCGATTTAAAATCATCATTAATAGTAACAGGAAGCCGACCAGTAGCTTTAATAGCTCCAAAAATTAATTGTGATGTCAAATCCTGTATAATTTGGTTATCACCATAGGTCAAAATAATCCCGTACGATTTCTCAAGTCCTTTTAAATAATTCAATGCATATGGATTACCAAAAAAAGTAATTATTGTTTTATTTTCTGAGCATATTTTTTCAATTGTATTGATTAAATATTTAGATATACCGTATTGTTTTGAAGGCAACATCCGTGTTCCATGAACACCTAAAATAACAAGATTGTAATTTTTAAGAAATGAAAGATTCTTTTTACTTGCTTCAATAGTATCTTTCCCTAATATAAAATTATCAACTCCAGCGTAGCGACCCAAACATTCTTGAAAAAGGGTAATTGAATCTTCTCCAATTGAAATAGACGCAATTTTAAGCGTGTCAATTTTCCTTAGTGGTATAATTGCGCCTGAATTCTTTAATACCGTTAATGTCTTCTCAGTTATAAGTCTTGATGTAAGATAGTAATCAGGCTTGTAAAGTTCTTTCTTTATTCCATCTGTTTGTAATGGTTTGCTTTCCAAAACACCTGCCCATGATTTAGCCAGTAATACTTTCCTGCATTTTTCATTAATTTCCTTCTCTGAAATTTTGCCTTTGCTAATTGCTTCTTTTACTGCAGATATTACTTTTTCAGGATTAAGTACAAATTCAATAATATCAACACCTGCTCTGAAAGCCTCTACGGCAGCTTGCTCTTCTGAATAATTCGAAGTAATACCTTTCATATTCATTCCATCAGAAAAAACCAGCCCCTTAAAACCAAGTGAATCTTTTAAAATTCCGGTCATTATCTTTTTTGAAAGAGTAGCAGGCCTTCTTTCACTGTCAATCCCTGACATATAAATATGAGCGCTCATTACTCCATTGATACCATTGTTAATACAAGCTTTAAATGGAATAAACTCCTCCGAATTAAGCTTACTATAGTCCTTACTAATAGTTGGTAATGTAAGATGAGAATCAAAGGATGTGTCCCCATGACCCGGAAAATGCTTTAATGTAACAATCATCCTTTCATCCTGCATACCTCTTGCAAGTTGCATACATTTACTTGCTACAGCCAAAGGATCCTGCCCGAATGACCTGTAGTTGATAACAGGATTTTCAGGATTTGAATTTACATCCCCAACAGGTGCAAAGTTTACATTGATACCTAAGGTTTTACATTGACGACCAATTTCTTTCCCCATAAAATAAAGAAGAGAATCATCATTAATTGCACCAAGTCCAATAGGATAAGGATATTTGATTGTTGAGTCAACCCTGAACGACAAACCATTTTCTCCATCAATAGCAAAAAACAACGGGATTTTAGCTTTTGATTTATATAGATTAATATCAGAAGCTAATTTTATTGGTTCTGTCTTTAAAAATAGCACACCTCCAATCTTGCTTTCCTCTATTGCCTTAATAACTTTTTCAATGTTTTTTTCATTACCATTTCCATTATTAGCATTTATTGAAGTAACCATTATCAGCTGCCCGATCTTTTCTTCAATAGACATTTTGCCTAGTAATGAATCAATTCGAATAGTATCTCCCCTAAAAAAAGGCTTGTCTATTGAAAACAGAGGAATACTAAAAATCATTGTTAAAAGAAAAAATATTAAGAAAAAGTTTTTCATTCTATTACTTCAGTTTTGCTTACTTAATGAATAACTGTAAATTTATAAAATTATGATCCGTATATATGAGTCAAAATTACTTTAAATTCTTCCTGATATTAATAATATTTTGTTTTACGGGAATAAAATCTTCTTGTAAAACCGAAGAAAAGAATATAGTTACTGGAGCGGAACAATTTGAAAGTTATTACCCTATAATTAAAGATAAAAAAATCGGATTAGTAGTCAACAATACTTCGCTAATCGGAGAAATTCATCTC
>CAYUEI010000090.1:7045-11167 GCA_964443445.1 uncultured Prolixibacteraceae bacterium
AACGGAGATTATATCGACGGACCGGTATTGAATAAAGAATTGAAGTCTTTTATCGGAACTGATCCCTTACCTATTGTTCATGGATGCACAATAGGAGAGCTGGCACTAATGATTAACGGTGAAGGATGGCTTAATAAAAATATCAGGTGCAGATTAGAAATCATTACATGTAAAAATTATAATCACTCGACAATTTATATTCCACCTGTGAAACCTTCACCCAATCTGTCAAATATCACAGCTATAAGACTATACCCTTCTCTGTGCTTGTTTGAAGCTACTAATGTAAGTGTAGGGAGAGGTACTTTATTCCCATTTCAGGTCATAGGCTATCCTGACTCTTCTTTTGGAAACTTCACTTTTACTCCTGCTCCTATAAAGGGAGTTAGCAATAATCCAATTCATAATGGCAAATTATGCTACGGTGATGATCTGAGAAATTCTGAAATGAATCATAAATTTACCCTGTCATATTTTATAAGCTACTTTGAAAAGTTTAGCAATAAAGAGGCGTTTTGGAATAGTAAAAGATGGATAGAATTATTAACCGGAGATCCAAATTTTTACAAGCAAATAGATAAGGGCTTAAATGAAGCTGAAATAAGAAAAAGCTGGCAACCTGATTTGGAAAAATACAAAACAACAAGATCGAAATACTTACTTTACCCTGATTCTGAATAATATGAAGCCATATATTTATCTGTCTGTTGTTATTGCATACTTCTGTGTATTACTCATTATATCTCAAATAGTAAACAAAAAAAAGCAAAGCCATACTTTTTATAACGGAGATAAAAAATCTCCATGGTTTATTATTGCCTTTGGAATGATTGGTACAACAATTTCAGGAGTGACTTTTATTTCAGTACCGGGAGAAGTAGGAACAAGTTCATTCCATTATTTCCAGTTCGTCATGGGGAATATAGTAGGATACATAATCATTGCAACTTTTTTAATCCCATTTTATTATAAAAAGAAAGTTATCTCTATTTATTCTGTCCTTGAAGAAAAAATTGGACAAGAAGGACATCTGGCAACATCAGGTCTTTTTATTATCTCTAAAATAATTGGTGCGTCTTTCCGGCTTTTTCTTGCCTCATTAGTAATCCACCTTGCAATATCAGAACCATTGGGTATTCCTTTCAGTATTTCTGTTCTATTCTGCCTTGTTTTAATATGGCTATACACTTTCAGAACCGGTATTAAAACTATTATCTGGTCGGATACTCTACAAACAGTGGCTTTAATTTTAGCAGCAGTTTCAACAATCTTTCTAATCATTCACCAAACCGGAATTCCTCCTCTTTCTATTTTCAACGATATAAAAGAAAGTGAAACTATAAGAATATTCAATTTTGAATGGAATTCTACTAATAATTTTTTTAAACAATTTATTTCAGGCATATTCATAACACTTGCCCTAAATGGTTTCGATCAGGATATTATTCAAAAAAACCTGACTTGCAGGAATAGTCAACTTGCAAGAAAAAACATGCTATGGTTCAGCGCTTTTTTTGGAATTACTGTTTTCGTTTTTCTTATCCTGGGTGCTCTGCTTTATTACTATGCCGGAATTAAAGGAATAGAAGTACCTTCGAAAACCGACCAACTGTATCCATTACTCGCCCTCAACCATTTAAGTTCTTTCGTTGCAATAATGTTCATAATTGGAATTTCGGCAGCTGCTTTCTCAAGCGCCGATTCAGCATTAACATCTCTTACAGTAGCTTTTTGTGTTGATTTCTTAAAACTGCCTGAAAAAGAAGGGAGAAAACATAACAGTACAAGAACCCTGGTTCATCTCGGATTTTCAATACTCATCTTTTTAGTAATAATGATATTCTACAAAATGAATGATGAAAGTGTCGTTGTTGCAATCTTCAAAGCTGCAGGATATACTTATGGTCCTATATTGGGAATATTTTTATTTTCTTTTTCCATAAAAAGAAAACCCTTTAAATATTTTATCGTTCCTTCTTTGATTGCATCTCCATTTTTGACATATTTCATCTCAAGAATTGCTTATACAACACTTAATAATTATAAGTTTGGTTTTGAATTAATTATTATCAATGCATTCATAACAATGTTGCTTTTATTTATCTTTTCATCCCCAATCCCTAAACTAAAAACTATCTGATTATGAAAAAACTCAATCACCATAAACCATTAAAGATTCTTTTTATTGTCACATTTTCAATACTGTCAATTAAATCTGCTTGCCAGAATTCAGCTGATTGGGAAACAATAATGTTTTACAATACTGAAAACTTATTTGACACTTCTGATGACCCCAATACAAATGACAACCAATTCCTGCCTGATGGCGAAAAACACTGGAATTTTAAACGCCTGCAAAAAAAATTAACTAGGATATTTCAGGTAATAGTTGCATCTGGCGAAGGGAAACTCCCTGCTATCGTCGGATTATGTGAGGTTGAAAACAATAATGTCCTGGAATTGCTTATTAATAAAACTCCCCTCGGGAAACTTGGATATAAATATATCCACAAGGATTCACCCGACCGAAGAGGTATTGATGTGGCTTTCCTTTATAACAAAAATTCATTTATACCAATTTCTTACAGATCTATTCAGGTCAGTTCGGAAGAACGCCCTTTAAAAACACGAGACATCCTTTACGTAAAAGGAATAATGATGAAAGACACTCTTCATTTTTATATCAACCATTGGCCTTCTAAATTCGGCGGAGCTATCGAAACGAAAGAATCAAGGGCATTAGCGGCATCTTTACTTAAAAATGATCTGGAGCCCCTTGTTGATGATAAAAACCCAAAGAAAGTCATTATAATGGGCGATTTTAACGACTCTCCGTCTGATGAAAGCTTAATAAATGTACTTGGCGCAAAAATGGTTGATAATACAATTAATCCTCAAAAAATATATAATCTCTCGGGTAAGCCTTCAGAAAAAGGAAACGGAACTAATAAACACGGATTTCAATGGATAATGCTGGATCAAATTATCGTCAGCGGAAAATTACTTTATGAATCAGGAGTACATACAAAAAGTGATTGTTTTAAAGTAGCTTCTTTCCCTTTCCTTCTTGAGAAAGATAAAAACAACCTTGGATCAAAACCTTTCAGAACTTATCTGGGATTCAAATATAATAATGGATTTAGTGACCATTTACCGGTAACACTTAAACTATTGAAAACCCAAAACTAATTAACCTTTTTTCAAACCCAGCTCTTCTGCTTTTTTAAGCATAAATTCGAATGCTTCTTCAAAGTTATTATGTATTTCACCTTCCAAAATTGCTTCTTTAATAGCATTCTTGATGACACCAACCTCTTTGCAAGGTTGAAGGCTAAATGTAGACATAATTAATTCTCCACTCACCGGGGGCTGAAAATTGCGAATTGCATCCCTCTCTTCAATATCTTTAAGCTTTTCTCTGACTAACTTAAAATTTTTAAGATAAATACTTACTTTCTCTTCATTCTTTGAAGTTATATCTGCTTCACAAAGTGTCATAAGCGAATCAATATCATCGCCTGCTTCAAAAAGCAACCTCCTTACTGCAGAATCTGTTACTTCTTCTTCGGAAAGAACTATAGGCCTCATGTGAAGGTCTACCATCTTCTGAACAAACTTCATCTTTTCATTCAAGGGAAGCTTCATCCTTTTAAAAATCAAAGGCACCATCTTTGCCCCAAGAAAATTATGCCCGTGAAATGTCCATCCGTGATTTTCAACAAACCGCTTGGTTTTAGGCTTTGAAATATCATGAAGAAGCGCTGCCCAACGAAGCCATAGATCATCGGTGCTCATAGAAATTCTATCAACAACAGCCAATGTATGATAAAAATTATCTTTATGCCCTACCCCATTAACTACTTCAACTCCTTTTAATCGTGACAGTTCAGGCAGTATCAATTCTAACAATCCTGACTTATCTAAAAGCTTAAATCCAACTGAAGGCTTTGAAGTAAGCAGTATCTTATTGATTTCCTCGACAATTCTTTCCTTTGAAATAATTTCAATTCTCTTCTTATTTCTAATAATTGCATCAAATGTTTCATCTTCTATCCTAAAGCCAAGTCGGGTTGCAAATCGAATAGCCCTTAACATTCTAAGAGGATCGTCATCAAAAGTAAT
>CAYUEI010000091.1:0-11074 GCA_964443445.1 uncultured Prolixibacteraceae bacterium
AAATAATGGGATATAACAAATAATTATATCCCATTATATATTACAGATTTATATATGCTATTGAATTACTTTCTTAGCTTGATTAATTGCATCATTTAGGCCATCGATATTTTTTCCACCGGCAGTAGCGTAAAATGCTTGTCCTCCTCCACCGCCCTGGATTGCTTTTGCTGCTTCTCTGATAATAGTTCCGGCATTAAGATTTCTTTCCTTTACCAGGTTTTCAGATATCATAATTGATAGATTTGGTTTCCCTTCAATATTGACTCCAAGAACAAGGAAAAGGTTTTCAACTTCATTTTTCAGTTGGAAAGCTATATCTTTAACAAATTGCGCATTGTCGACAGAGATTAGCTGAGCTATCACATTTAGACCATTTATATTTTCAATTTTATTTTTCAGGGCATCTTTAATTTTCATAGCTTCAATCCTTTCAAAATCTTCTATTTGTTTTGTAAGGTTATTGTTCTTTTCAATTAAGTCCTGAATTGCTTGTGAAATATCTGAAGGGTTATTCAAGATGTGTTTAGCTTGCTTGACAATTGAAGAATTTTTCTCCATAAGTTCTTCGGCTTTTCCGGCAGTAATGGCTTCAATCCTTCTTACACCTGCAGAAATTGCACTTTCTGAAATGATATGGAATAAACCTATCTGACCTGTACTTTTAACATGGATTCCACCACAAAATTCTATAGAATCTCCGAATTTAATTACCCGCACATTCTCATCATATTTTTCACCGAAAAGAGCAATTGCTCCCATTCCCTGCGCATCTTTTATAGGGATAGAACGAAATTCATTACAGGGAATATTTTCCCGTATAAGCTTATTAACCATACGTTGAACTTCTATAAGTTCATCTTCGGTTACTTTTTGGAAGTGAGAAAAATCGAAACGGAGATAATCAGGAGTAACAAGCGATCCCTTTTGTTCAACATGTTTACCTAAAACTTCCCGAAGAGCATGATCAAGCAGGTGAGTCGCGGAGTGATTATTTGCAGTAGCATTTCTTATATCCTCACTTACAGTTGCTTTAAATACCGATTCAGGATTAGATGGTAACTTTTCAGTAATATGAATAATTAAATTATTTTCTTTTTGAGTGTCCAGTATTATAATTTTTTCATTATTCGATTCAATAGTTCCTAAATCTCCAACTTGTCCACCGGATTCTGCATAAAATGGTGTTTTATTGAACACTAAATGAAAATAATTCTTTTTTTGAGTTTTAACCTCTCTGTATTTGATGATTTTCACATCAGAAACTCTGAAATCATAACCAATAAATTCGACAACATCATCTTGTCCAACTGAAATCCAATCGCCGGCTTCAACAGCTGAAGCATTTCTGGAACGGTTTTTTTGTTGTTCCATTTCTTCATTGAATTCAGTTATATTAACAGAAAGGTTATTTTCCTTAAGGATTAATTCCGTTAAATCAAGAGGGAATCCATAAGTATCATAAAGAGTAAAAGCATCTTTACCACTTACAATAATTTGATTTGAAGACTTAGCTTTCTTGCAAATACCATCGAGGAGCCTGAGGCCTGTTTCCAGTGTTCTGAGGAAAGCTTCTTCTTCTTCCTTAATCACTTTTGAAATAAGAGATTCCTGAGCTTTAAGTTCAGTAAAGGCTTCACCCATTTGATTTTTAAGTACTGGAATAAGTCTGTATATAAATGGTTCTCTGAAGTTTAAGAAAGTATAACCATAGCGGACAGCCCTTCGGAGTATTCTCCTTATGACATATCCGGCCTTATTGTTTGAAGGAAGCTGGCCATCAGCTATTGCAAAAGAAATTGCCCTTAAGTGATCAGCAATGACTCGCATGGCAATATCTTGTTTTTCGTTATCGCCGTATTTCTTTGCAGAAAGCTTTCCTATTTCAGAAATGACAGTTTGGAAAATATCAGTATCATAATTTGATTTTTTACCCTGGACTACCATGTTAAGTCTTTCGAAGCCCATCCCGGTATCAACATGTTTTGCAGGAAGTTCTTCGAGAGAACCGTTAGCTTTTCTATTATATTGAATAAAAACAAGATTCCATATTTCAATGACATGCGGGTGGTCATTATTTACAAGGTTTATACCGGGGATTTTCTTTCTTTCTTCATCATCACGAATATCAACATGGATTTCGGAACAAGGGCCGCAGGGACCTGTATCTCCCATCTCCCAGAAATTATCCTTTTTATTCCCGTTGATAATTCTGTCCTCTGGGAGGTATTGTTTCCAAAGGTCAAAAGCTTCCTGATCACGGGCAACTCCATCTTCAGAATTGCCTTCGAAAATAGTAGCATATAATCTTTCGGGTGAAATACCCATCTTTTTTACAAGAAACTCCCATGCCCAGTCAATGGCATCTTTCTTGAAATAGTCTCCGAAAGACCAATTGCCAAGCATCTCGAACATTGTATGATGATATGTATCATGCCCAACTTCTTCCAGGTCATTATGTTTTCCTGAAACCCTGAGACATTTCTGAGTGTCGGCAATTCTTTTATATTTTGCAGGTTCATTCCCAAGAAAAATATCTTTAAACTGGTTCATGCCTGCATTAGTAAACATGAGGGTCGGATCATTTTTCACGACCATAGGTGCTGAGCTAACTATTTGATGTTCTTTGCTTTTAAAAAAATCTAAAAATGCATTTCTAATATCCTGCGAAGTCATACCTTGAATTTATTTTTATAAAATAGATTGTGTAACACATTTATAATATTAGGATTTCCCAAAAATATTATTAGTTTTGCTAATAGAAGGGAGTTAATCTATTGAGCCTTGCAAAAATAGAAATTGTAGGGATACATCGACTATAAAATTTTCAAATTTTCACTGATGAGGGGAGTTAAATATTTTTTTAATCCTAAAACGCTTCGCTTTGAACCAAAAAAAGCAACGCACGGGCAGAAGATATTATTCATATCCGGGGTGTTGATTTTTGTTATACTAGCCTCTTACGGAGTGTCTTCTTTATTTGTTTCAAATTTTGATACTCCCGGAATGCGATCATTGCGTGAAGAAAACAACAAATTACTTTCACAATACAATTTTCTTAATTCAAAGTTAAACCAAATTGAATCTGTACTTGATGAAATTCAAGTTCGTGATGATAATATTTACAGAGTAATTTTTGATAAAAATCCAATTCCGGAATCAGTGAGGAAAGCAGGATTTGGTGGTACCGATAAGTATTCTGAGTTGAGGTCGATAGATGAATCGGAGTTGGTGCTTAATACTTCAAAGAGAGTTGATATTGTTGCAAAACAAGCTTATATTCAGGCTAAATCTTATGAAGAAGTCCTGAAACTTGCCATTAATAAAGAAGAAGAACTCTCTTCCACTCCGGCTATTATGCCGATATCAAATAACGATCTTTCTTTCATGTCTTCCGGATGGGGAGTAAGATTGCACCCTGTTTATAAAGTAAAAATGTTTCATTGGGGAATTGATTTTGTAGCTCCAAGGGGAACTAATATTTATTCTACCGGTGATGGTATTGTTGAATCAGTAGTAAATCAGGGTAACGGACACGGCAAGAATATTATTATAAATCACGGATTCGGATATAAAACTTTATATGCACACTTGAGTAAATTTAATGTTACTGAAGGACAGAAGATTAAGCGTGGACAAGTTATTGGATATGTTGGATGTTCAGGTACATCTACTGCTCCGCATTTGCATTATGAAGTATTTAAGAATGGCAGTAATGTTGATCCCAAATATTATTTCTTCAAAGATCTTGATGCTGAAGAATTTGATCAATTAGTTGCAAGATCTGAAAACAACGGACGAAGTTTTGATTAAATTTGTACGTGACTTATCAAAATAAGAAAATAGAAAAGCATTTTTACTCGATAGGAGAGGTTGCCGATATGTTCGGAGTTAACCCTTCCCTTATCAGGTTTTGGGAAAAAGAATTCAGTAATATTAAGCCTCATAAAAATACTAAAGGTAACAGAATGTTTACCAAAGAAGCGATTGAGGAAATAAGACTTGTATATCATCTTGTTAAAGAAAGAGGGATGACTCTTAAAGGAGCTCAGCAAAAAATAAAAGAGAACAGGGAAGATGTTATACAGGAACATGAAATATTAAAAAGGTTACATTCAATCAGAGAGGTTCTTGAGGAAATTAAAAACGAACTTTAAATATCCCCGATTTTGAAAATCCGTGAAATAATAAGCAGTATTGAAGATTTTTCACCTTTGTCTTTGCAGGAAAACTGGGATAATTCAGGATTGCAGATTGGAAATGAAAATGACGAAGTTGATTCAGCATTGATTACCCTGGATGTTACTGAAGAAGTTATTGACGATGCTATTTTAAATGGAGAAAAACTTATTATCTCACACCATCCTTTAATATTTTCAGGAATTAAAAGTATTACCGGAAAATCTTCTGTTGAAAGAATAATATTCAAAGCCATAAGAAATAATATTGCAATTTATTCTGCTCATACTAATCTTGATATTGCAAAAGGTGGAGTGAGTTGGAAAATGGCCGAAATGCTTGGACTTAAGGGAATCATTACTTTATTGCCTCAAAAAGGTATATTAAAGAAATTAGTCACATATGTGCCTGTCGATCATGTTGATCAGGTAAGAAGGGCAGTATTTTCTGCCGGTGGAGGAAGTATTGGCGATTATGATTTGTGTAGTTTTAATATTGAGGGAACAGGAACATTCAGAGGAAATGAAAATACAAATCCATTTGTTGGAGAAGCGGGAAAAGAACACTCGGAAAAAGAAATAAGAACTGAAATAATTTTTCCATCATTTGCTCAGAATGATATTATTTCAGCATTATTAAAAGCTCATCCTTATGAAGAAGTAGCTTACGATATTTATCCAATCGAAAATCCTCATAATTATATTGGACTTGGTGTTGTTGGATTTTTAAAAGAAGATACCGATGCTGAAATATTTCTGAATTATTTAAAGTCGACATTTAAATGTCAGGCTATCAGGTATTCAGGGGATATTAGTAGAAAAATTAAAAAAGTAGCCCTATGCGGAGGTTCTGGAAGCTCTTTGTTGAAGCAGGCTATAGCTTCGGGAGCCGATATTTTTGTGACCGGAGATTTTAAGTATCATCAATATTTCGAAAGTGAGAATAAAATAATTGTAGCCGATATAGGGCATTTTGAAAGCGAACAATTCACTAAAGAACTTTTTTATGAAATAGTTACAAATAAATTTTCTAAATTTGCCCTCCGTTTGTCAGATGTACAAACGAATCCTGTAAAATTTTTATTCTGAAACGATTAATAAATTTATAAAGCAATATGACAGTACAAGATCAGAACGTCACCGGGAAAGAGATGTCGATTGAAGAAAAGTTGAGGTTATTATATGAACTTCAGGTCGTAGCATCTGAAATGGACAAGTTGAAAGTACTCCGCGGTGAATTACCTTTGGAAGTACAAGACCTTGAAGATGAGATTGCAGGTTTAAAAACCAGAATCAATAACTATAAGGATGAGACTAAAAGTCTTGAGGTAGCAATTTCAAACCGTAAAACAGCTATAGAAGAGTCAAAAGTTCTGATTAAGAAATATCTTGAGCAACAAAATAACGTACGTAATAATCGTGAATTTGACTCATTATCAAAAGAAATTGAATTTCAGAATTTAGAAATAGAGTTGTCTGAAAAAAGGATTAAAGAGCATACTGCTGAATTGGCAAAAAGAAATGAAGCTATCGATTCATCGATGACTCAGTTGAAAGAACGCGAAGATGATCTTGACAGAAAGCAGAAAGAACTTGAAGAAATAACTTCTGAAACTAAAATTGAAACTGAAAAGCTAAATGAAAAAGCTGCCAAGATTGAAGCTTTAATTGAAGAAAGATTATTGATAGCTTTTAAAAGGATACGCAAGAATGCACGTAACGGATTAGCAGTTGTAACTGTTGAACGTGATGCTTGCGGAGGTTGTTTTAATAAAATTCCACCACAGCGTCAGTTAGACATAGCTTCACACAAGAAAGTTATCGTTTGCGAATACTGCGGAAGAATATTAGTTGATAAGGATATCAATCAGGCACAAGAATAAATTAAGTATAAATAGATAGATTGTTAGGCCGTTACATTTTTTGTAATGGCCTTTTTTCATCTTATATTATATTATTTTGTAGTATATTATTATATTTACTACTCACTATCTTTAAAAATTAAAAAAACCATGTTTAGTATATCCTCACAGAATTCTGATTCCACGATTTGTGTTATTCCTGAAGGAAGGCTTGATACAATAAACAGCTCATTATTTTTGGAAAAAATGCAGGAGTTTGTTGATAATGAAAAGTACCTGATTATTGATTTCTCATTGTGTAATTATTTATCCAGCACTGGCATACGTGTGTTGCTATCATCTGCCAAAAAACTTAAAGCATCCGGAGGGAATTTATTCCTTGCAAATGTTTCAGATGAAGTGCTACAAGTAATTGAAATGACCGGATTAGTTAAAATCTTTAATGTTTCCAAAACTGTTTCTGAAGCTAAGAGTAAAATCCTTGAATCACAGAAAGAAATCTTAAAAATTAAAGAGCTTACACTGGAAGATTATAAAATTTCAATTCAAACTTCAGATAACATTGAAGAGACTGTGATCTGGCAGGATAAAACACTTGCAGGTTATAATGAACTTGGTATTTCAGCAGGTATAGGTTCTCCGGCTGAATCATTAATAATTAAGGAAGAAGAAAAGGGAATCTTTGTCACAATTGGTAATTTCTCAGGATTTATCCCTTTCAATGAAACTTATTCTCCTGATTTCAGAGTTCTCAAGGATCATTCACAAGGTGGAGTTTATATTGAACGTGGAATTTCAGTGTCAGCTGATCCAAAGAATAAAATAAAAGTAAATTCCTCATGTGAGATTTCCTTAAAGAAAATAATTGATGTACTTCAAAATTTACATGAGCAACCAGAAAAAAAACAATTAAGAGCACTTATTCTAGCTGATGAAAATAAAGAAACTCCCTCCCTGATAGTGTGTTTTTTAATTGAAAAAGACTTTATTCCCGAATTTGATAAAACTTTAACAAAGAAATTTGAAGCTCCAGGGCTTGAGATAAGTGATGAATTTATTCTTTTAGGAACCAGAATATTATTATCTGAATTGAAAATTGACTGCAATGACTGTTCTTTCAGAAAGATTATAGCAGAAGCTTTATCGATAGAAAATATTGAAGCCTTTGGAATTTTAAATTCTGATTTAAGTTTCTATAATCCTGTTATCTGGTTTTTGAATTCTGATAAAGTTTCCGATTCAAAAACAAAGCGTATAAAAGTTGAGTTACCTGAAAATTTCACATTTGAATATTATAAAGAATTTCTCACGAGAAAGCTTTATACCGATTCACAACGAGTTGTTGTTAAACCTTTACATGGTGGATTTTCAGCCCAGACTTTCCAGGTTGAGTCGTTCGATCATGCAGGAAGAAAACTGCGTCCTACGGTCATGAAAATGGCAAATAAAGATATAATCAGTAGGGAAGCAACCCGGTGCAGTCAATATTCATTGCCATATATCATTAATAATAGCGCAATAATTCTGGGCACAGAATTTTTTGGGGAAATGGGGGCTTTGAGATATAATTTTGTTGGCATTGGTGGCGAAAAGACTCAATTAAAATGGTTGACAAACTTTTACAATTCATGCGATGAAAATGAACTTTCACCGTTATTTGACAAGATATTTCTGCAAATCCTCAAACCATGGTACGGGCAACCGGTAAAGCAAAATATATTTCCATTCAAAGATCATGATCCTACATTAACATTTTTTGGAAGCTTGTGTAAAACAGCTGAGGAAGTATTATCTGTTTCATCTGATGAGAAATACATAACTATTAAAGAAACCGGAGATATTATAACTAACCCATATTGGTATTTAAAATATGAGTATGAAAGATTAAGAGAGTGGGGGATAGAATATTACACATCTATTTGTCACGGTGACCTCAATATGCAAAATATTCTTCTTGACCAGGATATGAATGTTTATATTATTGATTTTTCAGAAACAAAGCCCCGGTCTGTTGTTTCAGATTTTGCTAGACTGGAAGCAATATTTATGTGTGAACATCTTGAACCTGAAGGTTCAGAGGAGATGAAGGAGATATTTCAGTTAATACTTAGATTGTATGATGCTAATCATCTTAGTTTAATTCCGGCTTTTGAATACAATGGTAAATACGCGGACATAGTAAGAAAGAATGTTTTTATGACAAATAAGATGCGGAGTTACGCGTTGCATAGTTCAAACGGTGATGATAATATAATTCCTTATTATATGGCTTTGCTGGAGTGGGTTTTACCTATTGTATGTTACTGGGGAGCTCCAATACAACATAAAAAAATATCAATGGTAGTAGCCGGCGTTATTTGTGGAAAATTGATGAAGATTAATGGCTTATAAGGTATTTTGGAAATGGATTACCTGCTTTGATTTTGATATCCTACCCGATTAGGATCAGGTTTATAACAAAGAGCTATTAAATACCATAAGAAAAATTGTATATGGTATTTAATAGCTCTTTGATTCAGAAATGTCTGGTATTGATTTCCTAAAATTTAATGTTTACTCCCAAAAGAAAATTAGTGCCTGCCTGAGGGAAAAAACCATCCATTGCATAACGTTGTCCTTCCAGTATGTATGAGTAAACCCAGGCATTTGTTTCATATTCTTCGTTTAGAATGTTATTTATAAGTAGGTGTAATTCAATTTGATCAACAAACTTCGGGAATAGATTATAGCTGATTTTAACGTTGTTTACAAAATATGCATCTAAAGATCGGAGGTCACTTGAACTGTTATCGATGTATTGCTTACCCACATAGTTTGAAATGAGGCTTAATTTCAAATTTTGTACAGGAACATAGTTTAAAACACTGCTGGCTACAATTTCAGGAGAGAAAGCTATATTGGTTGTACCTATTTCAAAAGCCCTTAGACTTCCGGTATCCCAATCATCAACGTATTCAGTAAAGTTTAAGATTTTGTTTTTACTGAAAGTGGCATTTATGTTCCATTCGAGAGATTTGAATAATTTCATGCCGGTGCTTATTTCAATTCCCGATCTGTAGCTATCCTTTACATTTGTCATGATTGCTGAGCCGACATCATTGATTTCACCTGTGAGGATAAGCTGATTATCATAAATCATTAAATATAAATTTGCGCCTGCAGAAAAAAAGTCAGAGTTATATGAATAGCCTAGTTCAAAATCATTCAGGGTTTCAAATACAGGGATTTTCCCATTCGGATCAGCATCAGTGAAGTTGCTTCGGTTAGGTTCCCTATGGCCAAGTGCCCATGAAAGGTAGGCTTTTGATTTCTTGTCCGGTTGATAAAATATTCCAAGCTTTGGATTTAAAAAATCAAACAGGTGCTCTTGTCCAAGATCTCTTAAGTCATCATCTTTTCCTTCAATGGAATGATTTATATTTCTATACTGGATGTCGGCGTACATATTGATTTTATCATTCAGGGTATAGTTGTATTTCATAAAAATATTAAAGTCTGTTTTTACGCCTTGATTCCTGTACCATTCGTATCCTTTATTAAAATCTGAGGAAATTGAAGACCATATAATGTTTCCAAAGTGATTACCAATATATTCATTCCATCCTGCGCCAAATATAATATCTGAGTTTCCCTTTTTGTAGTTAAAAGAAAATGTTCCTCCAAAGAAATCATTATCAAGCCATTTTTGTCTTATCAAGTCGGTATTTGATTCAGAAAAAAGAAAAATTGTGTCGTTTCCAAAGACAGGATCAGGAAGTCCGTAATCGCTAAAGTCTTCATCTTTTTCAAATTGCTCATAATATCCTTTACCCTTAGTATAATGGAGAGCAGCATTAATGTTAATATAATTTCCAAATCTATGGCTGAAAAGCAGTTGGTAATGATCCTGCTGATAATTATCAGTTTGATTTTCGTAAGTGTAGAGGTTGTAAGTTCTGGAATCAGAAGATATCATATTTTCAGTTTCTTTTTTAGAGTATAGCCAGTGATCTTCATATCTTTTCATGCCTTCCAGATCATTGTTCAATCTTACTGAAGGTACACCATTCCAAGCCTGATAGGTTTTTTCTTTCCCTGAGAAAATGTTAAGTTTTAAAATTGAATTTTCTGAATAGTAAGCAGAAGAAATAAAAAAGGATTTAAGGTCGCTTTCAGCTCTGTCAATAAAACCATCGGAGGATATTTTAGAAAGTCGGGCATCGAAGCTGAAATGACCGTTTATTAATCCTGAGCCTATACTTATAGTATTTTTAAAAGTGTTGAATGAACCATACGAGCCGGAATATTCTGCATATCCATCTTTTTTAAGAGAACCGGTTAGCAGGTTTATAGTAGCTCCGAAAGCAGCAGCGCCATGAGTAGAAGTTCCGACTCCTCTTTGGATTTCAATACTTTCTATTGATGAAGAAAAATCGGGAAGGTCGACCCAATATACATCATGTGATTCAGCTTCGTTGAAAGGAATTCCGTTTATTGTCACATTTATGCGATTAGCATCGGTACCTCTTATTCTGAAGCCGGTATATCCAATACCTGCACCTCCATCAGATGTACTTACGAAAGAGGGAGTGTTATTTAAAATAAAAGGTAAATCCTGGCCAAGATTTCTGTCCTGAATCTGAGTCTTTAAAATTTCAGTAGTAGCAACGGGAGTCTTATCTCCTGCACGGGTAGAGTATACAAAAACTTCTTCAGTAATCAAGTTGGATTTAGATAACTCGGCTTCAACATCAATATCATTTTGGAGTTGAATATTTTTAATAAAAGGCTGATAGCCTATAAATGAGGCTTTTAAAATGTAGTTTCCTTTTTTAAGGCCTGAAATCTCAAATTTGCCATTACCATCTGAAACAGTACCGATAGATGTTCCTTCTATTGTTAAACTGGCTCCGGGCAGAATTTCCTTGTCGGAGCCAATAACAAAGCCTCTGATTTTAAATTGCGCCAAAGAAATATTGGCAAAAACCAGTACTAGTAATAAAGTAAAAGTTAATCTCATTTTGAATTTTTTATGGTTAAACAATTAACCAATGA
>CAYUEI010000092.1:0-10975 GCA_964443445.1 uncultured Prolixibacteraceae bacterium
AAAATAAGTGAACTAAATAACATACGTCTTTATTTGTTTGGTTTTCAATTCAAGATTTTTTTATGCGGTCAATCATTTCCTGTTTGCAATACAAAGAAATTTACATTCAAAATCGCTTATGTTTAGTTTTAATTATTTAGCTAAAATAATATTGTCAATTTATTTTCCGGCATTTTATTCCTTTTTTTTTAAATAAGTAATTTATATCTCATTCTCCTGCTGAATCTTTTTTAAGTACACACTTATTTAAAAAAATATCAATTTGCCGAATTACCATAATTTTTTAGCCTTGTCCATAGGGGGCGGCAGAAATACCCGTAAGCTATTACGGGCAATTTTCTGTTATGGTACATAAAAATTTAAAGCCGGCTACAACACTTCGAATACCGATGAAATAATTATTGATTATTCAGCTTGCCAGTAGCATTTTTCATACTTGTCAATACCTTTTCCAAAATTAAATTAAATTCAGCCGGTTTCTCTATCATTGGGAAATGCCCGGTTGCAGCAATAGTTTGAACTTGAAAACCATTTTTACAATGGTTCTTTAACCCTATTTCGTTTGTTGGAAAACTATCACTGTTTATTAAGTATAACATATAATTAAGCTGTTCTAATCTTTGAGCATCGGTATAGGAATATTTCATTTGGGTCAAAATTGTTCCATATCCAATAACCGAATCGCTATTTGCATAATCATTTTTTACTCTGTCTTTTACTTCCTTTGAAGTTGTTGGGTGAAAAAGCATTATATCTGCATATACAGGTGCCGAATTTTTAAAATCCTTTTCAAGCAAAAGAAAGAAGTCGTTTATTTGTTTCATTTGTTCAGGAGGTAATACAACATCAATAGATTTGAAATTGTCAACACCTACAATGCCTATTATTTTTGGATTGTTTGTTAATGCAGTTTGCAACATTATTTCGCCTGCCATTGAATGTCCAATGATTACAACATTTTTCAAGTTCATCGTTTCAATAAATGCTATTATATCATTGGCATATTCTTCAATTGTCCAGATATTTCTTTCAGCTTTGGATTTGCCAAAGCCCGGCAGATCTATTGCACAAACATTGTAATTTTTAGAAAAATATTCTACTTGATTTTCCCAATAAGTTCCGTCAATACACCAGCCGTGTAAAAACAAAAGTGTTGTGTCCCCTTCCCCTTGCTGAAAATAATTGATTTCAACTTGTTTGTCTCTGATTGTGACTTGTTTTGGTATCATTCTTTCTTGTGTTTGTGCCTTGCTCAAACTTACTGAAAGTGAAGCAATGACGATTAATAAAATTTCCTTTTTATTCATTTTTAATTTAATTATTAAGCAAAGCTAAAAGGCACATATGACAACCCTATGTCAGGAGTTTAAAAATTATCTTTTTGAACGTTCTTCTAAATAGTGGCCAACGCTGAAAGACTTGTCAGATTGAAAATGAACATGAAGGAATATTAGTTCTTTAGAAAATTTCTTACATCTTTGGCAGTAACGATTTTTAATTTATTTCTCTGAAATAATGCTTTGGTATCCAATAAAATAGATAATCCCTGAGCTTATACCCAATACAAATCCCTATTCTTTTTGCTTTGAAGAAAAGGAAGAAACTTTTTCCTTTTAATAGTCATTCTATCCATAAAGGTCAATTTTTTAGTAAATATATAAGTAATTTTATATGCAAAGTTATCTGAAATTGGAATATCTCCTACGGGAATCTCGCAAATGGCAACTCCAGATGGGGGCCAGCTCTTTCATATTTATACCTTATATGTAAACTTCTGCTAACGAGTCATTTTATGGATTATACTGTTGCATACGTTCGTTTGAAGGAGGATTATTGTTTATATTTTGTAAGATTTCTATTTTCTCCTGCAGCCGGGAAGAATCATTTGCTTATTTTTCAATTTTACTCATCTCCTTCAACAGTGGACTGTCGTATATTGAAATAATTTTTCTCAGACTATCCTTTTAAAGATTAATTGATCTTTATTATCATTTAATGTTAAATGATATAAGTCATTAGACTTTATGCAATTAATAATTTTCTTATAGAGAGATGCTTTAGATTCGTCAGTAATATTTTCAGACCCCTCTGACCCGGTCTTTGGGTGTACAAACATCAAATAAAGATTTTCCTGCTTGATTATTAAAAGAAAATATACTCTAAATCCACCCCTGCCGTTTAATCTCTTTTTAATATATGGATAGTCCTCGCTATTGTTTAACCTTACCCCTGAGCTCAACTCAATTAGTGACTTGTCAAAAAAATAATTGATAATATCTTGTTCCAGATTATTATAAGATTTTTTAGAATTTAGCTTTTCAAATTCTACTTTAAAATCTTCTAAACAATAAATATTCATTTAGACAAGTGATAGTAGTTTCGTAGTTTCCTTAAATTCAGGCATCTCCGGCAAGAAAAAGAAAACAGATTCTAAATCTTGATAATTTTCTTTTAAATCATCAATACTGCATTTAAATTCTCTTATTTCTTCTTTAGCAATGCCCTTTTTGCGTAAAAAATTCATAGAAATATATTGGCGGATTAAAGAGGAATGCAAATCTTTAATTGTAGATATTAAATCATTGATTAGCATATAACATTCTTCATCAAGATCATTATACCAGGTTATCCGTTCAATTCGATTATTAAATGAAATAATAGTTTCTGTTTTTTCTTTCAACGATTCTTTGAATTCAAGTAAAGAATCCAGGAAAGAATTAATTTTTTCCTGATCAATTAGCGAGCTCTTTTTCTCATTAAAAGAAAAAGATCTAACGCTTGAAAAAGTGTCAACAATTTCTGATTTATGAGTTAAACAATCCATTATTAAGCATTTACAATAAAATTTTATTTAAAATCTTCACAAAGATAAACAACATTATAAATTACGCATTTTAAAAACAAAAAATACTAGTTTTCTGTAAATTTTTAAAATCACAAATACTCAGAATATTATAGACCATAAAACAACAAGACACATCCTCTATACTTTAAACCAGTATGACAACTTAAATGATACCTCGTAGCCCTTTGTTTTCCCTGATCGGAACATATCATCTTTCACGATAATATAAAAATCGCTCATTGGGGCAAAACGCCATTTTAAAATACTATTGAAATTAATGTTATTTTTCTGGGTATTATACTGCAACAGATTAGACCATTGGATACTTTTTGAGATGCTGATATCCGGCTGCAACCCGATTAAATGGTATGTAGCCTTTCCTTTCTCAGGCAAATCAATTTTTGACATATTGTATGTCAATGCAATACTTACTTTAGGCTTAAATGTGTAAGTCGAAACGGCTGTTATATCAAACTTCTTTCCGTTATAAAACTCGCCATAATTTGACATCACATTAAAATATAAAGATTTTCTTTTGTCGGATTCAACTTGAAAAAACAGATATTTGTTTTTGTAGTTTCCTACGGGTACAGGCACTTTTGTGTCGAAAATATCATGTGGTACTAACAAGTTGAAATTTTTGTAAGATGCTTGAACGACAAAATGATAATTATTCGAGAATACACCCCAATATCCTATATCAAAGTTAAATTCATTGAGCTTGTTTTCTTCCGACAGATAAGTGTGGATGTTCATATACTCTCCCATAACAATCATTAAATTGTTATTTATATATTGATATTTCTCAAATTTGTTGGTGAAATGGGTATAACCAAAACGCATTACACTATCTGTCAATGTGTTTTTGTAATACAAACGGGGAACAAAGCCAATGTCGGTAATATAGTTTTTGTCAACATGTTCAACCCAGTTTTGCGTTTTGAAATTTTTAATAAAATAAGAAAACCCGCCACCGAAAAACATATTATCTATGGTTACTCCGGGACTAAAACTTGAATGTGCCTTTGCGTTTGCAGTGAATTTCCCGTTTTTTGATGTAAAATCAAATTCAATACCACCTGTCCTGTTATAATCATCTTTTGTAAAAAAGCTCTCGCCTATCGAATTACGGTTTGTAAAAATCCCCTTGATTGAAGACCTTGATAAAATGCCTTTTTGAAAGCTGCTGATAAAATAATTTTGTGGTAATTGGCCATTGTAGCTTTCGGTTTGCAAACTTAAAATGCCAACTCTCATGTTATTCATCACTTCACCCGAAAGTCTTGCACCATAAATTATTGGAACATTTACTCCATCCTTAAGCCCTAATCGCCTTGTATAAACCGGTTTTACACGACTTTCAGAGGCCGAAGTGCTAAAATCGTCATACGTTCCGAACTGACTGAACAAATCATTATTCTCAAGGAAGAAATTTCTTTGTTCAGGTTGATAATACTCAAATTGATAGAAATCAATATATTGTTTGTCAACTGAAACATTTGAAAATTCAGGGTAAACCGATAAATCGAGATTTAACGAATTGTTTATAGCGATTTTTGCATCAACCCCACCCTTGAACCGATAGTTTTTCCCACTTTTATCCTCACTTCTTTCTTGTAGGGTTCCTGTTACAGAAGGTATTATGGTAAACCTACCATCACTTTTCTTGCTCAGATTATCTTTAAAAATTACTTTCCCGGTTGAACCCAAATCAAAAGAGTGCCTGTTTGCAGCAAACCATGTCCATGAATAAACCGAATTTCGGGACACATCATTCCTGATAAAATTTATTCCCCAGCTATTATCATTGTTGAATTTTAAAGTACTGAAGGGAATAGCTATCTCGAAATAAACGGTATTTTCAGTTTGAATGGTTTGGGCAAACCATTTGTTATCCCAGTATGAATTAAGTGAAGGATACATCCCGTTTTGATAAATTGTCCCATCGGCCTGAGCCCCGGCGGCATTTATGCCAAAGTAATATCCACTTTTAGCGGCATTGGCAGGATCAACCACAATGGTAAGGTTATCGCTATTATTAAAATTGCTGTCATAATCGCGTTGCAGACTTTGCGAAACAGGTTTTGGTGTAATGTCAAAGAATATAACTCCAATGTAAAGGTTTTTGTCATCGTATAAAACCTTTAAAGCCGTTTTGGGTGAGGCTTTTGCTGTGTCAACCGGATAATGTAACCAGAAGTTAGTATCAGCTTGTACATTATTCCAGGCATCTTCGTTAAGGTTACCATCAATATTAATGGGAGTAGTAATTGTTGCTGCTTCAATAATAAACTTCTCTTTGTCGAAAACAGGGATATTGGAATTCTGTGCCTGAATTGAAACCGGATCAAAGAATAAAAAAATGAATACAACTATAAAGAGCCATGTTAAAGTTGTTTTTTTCGATGCTTTTAAAATTTCTTTTTTCATATTAATTCTCCATTTTTATTTACTAAAAAGACGGAGAATTAAATAAAAGACGCAAAAAGCTATCTTATGTATTGATTTTCAACTATTACAACTGTTACATTCTTTTGGTTTTACCCCAATTACTTTACCATATTTATCAAACTGGTAATTACAACAATCCAACAATTGTTCCTTTATCATATTACGGCCACGTTGTACTCTCGACTTAGCACCTGAAACAGAAATATTTAATTTCTTTGCCAGGTCTATCTGAGATATGCCTTCAAATTCAACTAACAATAGAGCTTGCTTGTATTTAAAAGGCAGATTTTCAATTATTGCTTTAACACCTGATGCCAATTCTTCTTCAAAATTCCGCTCTTGTTGGTTAAATGTTATTTCCGGTTCATCTATTTCTTCTACACCGGTATTGAAAGCTTCAGTGCTTAATAAGTTCCCTTTTCGCAAATAATCAAAAACTGTATTTTTGGTAATATGTAATACCCAGCTTACAACTTTAGTATCATCTTTTAACGTATCAATTTTATCATGAATTTTCAAAAAAACCTCTTGCTCAATATCATAAGCGAGATTCTGATCCGAAATCCATTTTCGAATATATGGATTAAGCTTACAACAAAATATTTTCCAAACGGATTCTGTATCTAAAGACATATAAAAGTAAATTTATTTGCAAAGTATTTATCTATATCCCTTTCCATGAAGCATCATTCAATTTCAGATATACACTTTTCATTAATAATTCTTTTACAATTTCTCCAAATGCTTTATTCTCTAAGATTTTTTGAAAAATATCTTGATTCTGATCCATTCTCTCAATCAGTTTAGTGAGAAACAAATCTTCAAAAGCATATTTGAAAGTGTCAATCTTATTGGCTTGTGCTTGTTCTTTTAGTTTATCATCTAAAAGCAAATCAGCCTCCATCTGGTCAAAGAATAATCTGTCAGCTTCTGTAAAATCAGTTCCAAACCTGTCATTTAAAACATTTATTATTTCCGACAAAGGTGCTTTTTCTTCTTTTGATCTTTTTATTCCGGCTTCAGTGAACCCGTCAAGTTCACCATCCTCAGGTTGCAAATCAATTGAACCATCGGCAATTTTCTCTAAACGATAATATTCCATTGCCAATTCATCTGTTAGTTGAAGACTCTCAGATAAATCACGTTTAGGTAATTTTGTCAGCAATAGTTTTGAATAAGCATAGAATTTCTCAAAATCAGAATCAGAAAAAGGCATTATTTGAGACAGGAATGAATACAAATTACACCACGTCCTCAATCCTTTCTTGAATTCGTCTTTTATTTCTTCCGTTTCTAATGCTTTAAAGCGATCAACAGCAGGATCTATGTATGCGTACAATGTTGATTGGTCTTTTATCGACAAGCGATTACCGGGCTTGAAATACACGTTTGCAAAGGCTTCAATTTCCGATTGCCAGTAAACTTGTTTTTCGTCCAGTGTTGCTTTTAAATCATACAAGTGATTTGGATCAGGATTCTCGGAAACACTTGTGCGCTGATAATAGGGCTGAAACGATGCTAAAATTGTCTCCCTGTCATTTACAAAATCCAAAACAAAAGTGTCTTCCTTGCCCGGGCAAGTACGGTTTAAACGGGATAATGTCTGCACAGCCTTTACTCCCGAAAGTGCTTTGTCTACATACATTGTATGAAGAAGGGGCTGGTCAAATCCTGTCTGGTACTTATCGGCGACTATCAATATCTTGTAATCGTCCTGATTGAATATTTTCGGTAATTCTTTTTCTCCATAACCGGTCAATTCGGGTTCTGAAACACCTTCAGGATAATCATCGTCCATTACTTTACCTGAAAATGCAACCAAAACTTTAATATCGTTATAGCCTTTTATTTTGATGTAATGCTTGAATTCACAAAAAAACCGTTTCGCATGAAGCCTTGAACCTGTTACAACCATTGCCTTTGCCTTTCCTCCGATTTTTTTGGAAACGATATGTCTGAAATGCTCAATAATTACTTCAGTTTTTTGTGCCAGTTCATGCGGATGCAATGAAACAAAACGCCCGATAGCCTGTGATGCTTTCTTCTTGTTTAATTCAGGATCTTCGTTGATTGCTTTGGTTAATTTGAAATATCGCTCGTAAGTAGTGTAATTATCCAGAACGTCAAGTATAAAGCCTTCTTCTATTGCCTGACGCATTGAATACAAATGAAAGGGTTCCGGTTTGCCGTCAAAATTTAATTGTCCGAAAACGCCTAAGGTCTTTGTTTTAGGTGTTGCCGTAAATGCAAAAAATGATATGTTTTGTTGTTGTCCTCTCGATTTGCATGATTTTTCAACCTCAGCATTTATTTCATCTTCCAAATCATAGTCGTTTTCATCCGATTTTTCAGCATCTTCCAATGTCTTTGCCGCCAGGACCTCTTTCATCTTCTTGCTTGCTTCACCGCCCTGCGAACTATGAGCTTCGTCAATTATTACAGCATATTTACGGTCGGGGATGTTCCCGACTTTATCAATTACAAAAGGAAATTTCTGCAAGGTTGTAATGATGATGTGAGTGCCTGAGATAATAGCATTGGCTAATTGGTTGCTGTCATGATCAATCTTCTGGACAACGCCTGTTTTATGCTCAAACTGGTAAATAGTATTTTGCAATTGCTGGTCAAGCACCCTGCGGTCGGTTATTACAATTACACTGTTGAACACCCGTTCATCAAACCGGTTGTGCAAACTCGACAAACGATAGGCAAGCCAGGCAATTGAATTGCTTTTACCTGAACCGGCAGAATGTTGAATCAAATAATTTTTACCTGCCCCGTTGATCTTTGCATCGGTAGTTATTTTCCTTACTGCATCCAACTGATGAAAACGTGGAAAAATAAGCTTTTCTTTTTTTCGTGTCTGCCCGTCAAATTCGTATTCTTCTACTTGCAGGTGTACAAAACGATAGAGAATATCCATTAAACTATCTTTTACCAGGATATTTTCCCATAAATATGATGTTTTGTAACCATCCGGATTAAGCGGATTCCCTTTTCCACTATTGCAACCTTTATTGAATGGCAACCAGTATATGCGTTCAGCATCAATTTTCGTTGTCATGTAAACCTCATCGGGATCAACGGCAAAATGAACCAGAGCACGTTTTTTAAAGGTAAAAAGCAATTCTTTGTTGTCTCTGGTGGTTGCATATTGCTTTTTAGCATTATCGGTTGTTTGTCCCGTAAAATGGTTTTTCAGTTCCAGAGTAGCCACCGGCAATCCGTTTAAACTAATTACAAGATCGACAGAATTCTTGTTTTTATTGCTGTAATAAACCTGGCGGATTATTTTCAGCTTATTTTTATCATAAAGATCAATTGTTTCCTCATTCAAGCCTGTTTCAGGTTTAAAGAATGCCATTCGAAACTTAACCCCATAATCAGTAAAACCATTTCTCAGAACATCCAAACATCCCCGTAAATCCAGCTCTTTGTATAAGCGTTGAATAACACGATTATCAGCATCTGCACCATGAACAGCTGTTATTTTCTCCCATGCTTTAGGCTGTGTATCTTGTAAAAATGCAATTACTTCATATTTAAACATACCCAATTCGGGGCTATAGTCGGGGGCATTGCCCTGGGTATAGTTACCGTGCTGAACCAACGACTCAACTATTGCGGTTTCAAATGTATGTTCGTTAGTTAACATTAAAACAATATATTATCTGGATGGTAATCCTTATTGAGTAGAAACCCTTTTTCAGGGTTTATTAAAATTTCCTTGTTTTTTAAGTCGTTCATTATTTTACGAACTTTTCTACCTAACGATTCATATTTCTTCGGATCGATATGTTTGCCATGCTCAACTAAATAAACTTCAGGCGTCAATTCAACCGGCCTTATTGCAGTTTCATTAAAAACGGTGTACCGATATATGATGTTTAATACCGTTTTAGTTGTTTCAGGCCATGTTAGAAGTTGCTCACCGTATATTCTGATCAACTCATCAATGAAATTTTCTTTCATTAATTCCCGATTGAGGATATATACAGGATTTTCATCAGTACTAGCAGTTTCATGTTCAATGATTAGTCCGGCATCCCTCAATTGTAAAATGACATTAAAGTGGTTATTGCTTTCGCTGAGTAATATGGTATATTTTCTCTGTCGATTAAGAATTTCCGATTTTCGGAAGTACGCTAATACCTGTAAGTGTTCGTCGGTAAGTGTCGTTCGCAGGCGACGATATATGTATTTATTGAAGCTCTTTAGCCAATATTCAATACCTTCGTCAACCAGTTTGCCCGATTGCACAATCAGTGAAACGTGTTGAGAATCTTTTAAATCGTAATAAGGTATGTCAATTTTATTGTCGAGTGCAGCATTTACAAGCGCCGACATACCTCTACCCTGGCTTTCAATTTTTTCATAAACCTTTAATACATCTGCTAATTTTGGGTTTTTACTTTCGGGTATTCCCGGAATTAATCTTTTTACGGGTATTTCAGAATTGGTATCTGATATTTTTATCCTCTCTTTGAATGAACCTGGATTTTTTATTTCAATGTATTGAGAAGGTTCAATATTGATAGTGATGAATTTATTGATTGCATAATCGCGGTGTGCTAAGGCGTTATTCACTATCTCGCGAACAAGCTCTTCCGAATATTCAGGTACTGACTTTCCCCCACCTTCATAGGTGCGACCAATTTTAATATGTCCCCACACAAAACGGAATGCTTCATCCATCAACGTTAAAACATCGTCTTTGAAGTATTGCTTATCGCTTGAAACATCGTTAGTTCGATCGTAATAACAATCAACTTCGCACCTATATTCCAGAAAATGAAACGGGTCGTCGCCACATACCAGCATACCAAGTGTGGTAATTGTTTCGTCTTTAATAAAGTGCTTTCGTTCCAGAAACGATTTTGCTTGCTTGAGATTTGCTTTCAGTGTTTCATTGCGTTTCCCGCTGTTAATCAAACCAATATATCCATTTATTTTATCAAGGCTCAAATCTTTGATGGTGGCAGTTGGTACAATGGTTATTTCTTTTGCATATTCTAATTCTGCTTTATATTCTTTTTGCTGATTGATACGTGGCTGAGCAATTTCAACATCGGCAGTTAATTTACGTTCATAATACTTCCCCTTATATCGTAAGAATTTCAAATCGCTACGCAAAGGGAGAACTTTTACTACTGCCACGCTACCTTCCATAAAGTCGGTGTATTCGAATGTAATGTTATCAGTCAAATTTGGGGATAAACCTGAATCATCCTGAAACAAACCACTATGTAATGCTATCAGATTGCTTTCGTTGTTTCGGTCGAAATTGGTAAATATATAGCCGCTTTTATTATTCTTTTCTTTTATGCCACAAATAACATATCCTCCATCGGTATTAAGGAATGCACAAACAGTTTCGTGGAATGATTTCCATTCACCAGCATTAGATAAACTTTTCAATTCTATTTGCGAATTTTCTTTATCCCTAAACTGATGCGAAACAATACTTGCTTCAATAGCATTAAGCGTTTCTATAATGTTTATTTTTTCCATAACCATTAGATTTATGGCACAATTTAATACAAATTTATTCTCATTCAAATCAATATTGCTTAATGTCTTAATTTCTGACAGACGGTTTTATTCCGTAATCTTTACTTTCCCGGTCACCACCTCGCTAATTAACGTGGTCCGGTATTCTTGTAAAAGGTCTATTTGTTT
>CAYUEI010000093.1:0-10765 GCA_964443445.1 uncultured Prolixibacteraceae bacterium
AAAGAAAGTGATCCTAGCGGGATTCGAACCCACATCTTCAGAACCGGAATCTGAAATTCTATCCATTGAACTATAGGACCTGAACTGTTCGGCACAAATTTAAAAAACTTCGTTAATAACCTACCCCCTTTAATAGTATTTTTGCCTATATGAACAAAGCAGAATCAATAAGTGAAATCAATAAACTCACATTTGAAGGCAAGCAATTTCTCTTTATAATTGATTATGAAATGAATAACTGTATTGTCTTAAATCCTGAAGAGGCATTTTCAGAAAATATTTTGTTTGATTTTAATGGTATAACAAACTTTCAACCTTGTACTTTCGCAAATAAAGAATATAAATTTGAAATATATCCAGTTGAGTATTCTGAATATTTAGAGTCGTTTGATTATGTGCAAGAACAACTTAGATCAGGAAATTCGTATCTGGTAAACCTCACCTTCCCTACTAAAATAGATACTGACCTTTCGATGAATGAGATATTCCATAGAGCAAAGGCAAAGTATAAATTGCTATACAAAGACCAGTTTGTTTTCTTTTCGCCTGAAATATTTATCAAAACTAAAAAAGGAAGAATATTTACCTTCCCGATGAAAGGAACCATCGATGCATCGATTAAAGATGCAGAAAAAGTATTATTGAATAATGAGAAGGAAAAGGCAGAACATGCTACTATCGTTGATTTGTTAAGAAATGACCTGAGCATAATAGCAAGTGATGTAAAAGTGGAAAAATTCAGGTATATTGATAAAATTAAAACTAACAATAAAAGCATTTTACAGGCAAGTTCTGTTATCAGTGGTGAAATATCTGAAGAATATAAATCTAAAACCGGAGAGTTGATTTTCAACCTGCTGCCCGCAGGATCAATAACAGGTGCACCTAAAAACAAGACTGCTGAAATAATAACAAAAGCAGAAAACTATAAAAGAGGTTTTTATACCGGAATTGCAGGTTTTTTCAATGGAAGGGAAATTGACAGCTGTGTGATTATCAGATACATTGAAAATCAGGATGGAAAACTGATATACAAAAGCGGAGGAGGTATAACCTCAATGAGCAATCCTAAAGAAGAGTATAATGAATTAATAAATAAGGTTTATGTGCCACTTAATTGAATCTTTACTGGTTGAGAATAAAGAGATAAAGAGAATAGAGTACCATAATAAAAGGCTTAATGAAGCTTTGAAGAACTATCTTGGTAAAGACATAAAAATAAATCTTTCTGATCATATCTCCTTGCCGGAAGATATTACGGATGAGAGATACAAATGCAGAGTAATATTCAATGAAGGAATATTTCAAACAGAATTTGCTTTATATATCCCAAGAGAAATAAAAAGTTGCAAAATTGTATACTGCGATACTGTCGATTATACATATAAAACAACAAACAGAGAAGAATTGAACAGGCTTTATAATCAAAGAGGAGATTGTGATGATATAATAATCATCAAAAATGGATTTGTAACAGACTCCTTTTCAAGCAATATCATTTTTTTTAATGGTTCTGAATGGTCAACCTCTGATACTCCTTTACTAAAAGGAACTCAAAGACAATTTATTCTGGATATAGGATTTATCAAAGAAGAAAGAATTACTGAAAAGGATATTCAGAAATATTCTAAATTAAGGTTGATAAATGCTATGCTAGATTTTGAAAGGGCACCCGAGATTGAAATCCCTTATGGTATTCGAATATAAAATGAATCTTAAAGCGAAGCAATTATAAACTATTTCAATCGATGATTTAATAATTTTGATAATTTTGTAATAAAGAGAAAAACTAAAAAACTAATAGATTATGACCCATAATATTGTAAATATCAAGAGTACTACAACCAGTATATTGATTGAAGATTACAGCTCTGTGTGCAATCAAGTCATGGATTACATATATTCTTTTCAAAGTGAAGATGAAATTGATAATCACAACTATAATTTAAAAAGAGAGCACACTAATAAGGTAATAGGATATACAGAAGTTCTTACCCGCAGCTTGAAATGTGATGAAGATACAATCCTGATTGCTGAAATGTCGGCTTTATTACATGATGTTGGGCGGTTTGAACAATACCGGATTTATAAGAGCTTTCTGGATTCCGAATCAAAAGATCATGCTGAAATTGCTTTAAAGCTTATTGAAGAAAATGGTTGGTTGGATACACTTACTAAGTTTTCAAAAAACATGATCAAGAAAGTTATTTATTATCACAATAAATATTCAATATCAGAAACAGAAAATCCTGCAGTCGTTTTTATATCCAAAATATTAAGGGATGCAGATAAGATTGACATTCTGGATATAGCATCAAAAGAATTTTCAGAAGAAACAAAAATAAAAAACCCGGCTTTCAGTTATAATCTGAAGGAATCGGATGAAATATCAAGGCCGGTATTGCTAAGTATGTTATCGGGTAAAATGCCCAATAAAAGTGATTTAAGAACGGTTGCTGATTTTAAGATGTTACAAATTTCATTGGTTTATGATATTAACTTCAGGGAAAGCTTTTTAATTATTAATAAAAATAAATATCTGAAAAGAATATTTGAGACGTTACCATTAAATGACGAAATATACGAAGCATATAATAAAGCCAGAGTATATGTTGAAAACAGGCTAACTTAAATAATGGGAAGAAAAAAGATATTAATCAGCAATGATGATGGTATAAATGCAAAAGGTATCCTTGAGCTCATTGAAATAGGCAAAGAATTTGGGGATGTTATAGTTGTCGCTCCTAATGGACCTCGTTCAGGCATGTCAATGGCACTAACTGTTGAAACACCTGTAAGGTTAACAATGCATGAAAATAAACCTGAATTTCAATCTTACAGTTGTACCGGAACACCGGTCGATTGTATAAAAATTGCATTTGACAAATTGTTGGAGAAAGAACCCGATCTAATTCTTTCAGGGATTAATCATGGAGCCAACTCTTCAATAAGTATTCATTATTCAGGAACAATGGGAGCAGTAATTGAAGGTTGCATTCATGAAGTTCCATCTATAGGCTTTTCACTTTGTGATTACAGACCTGATGCTGATTTTTCACTCGCTAAAGAATGTATAAGAAGAATTATAAGAAGCACTCTTGAAAATGGTTTACCCAAAGGGATATGTCTGAATGTAAATATTCCAAAGGGAATACCAAAGGGAATAGCAATATGCAGACAAGGAACGGGAAGATGGGTAAATGAGTTTGAAGAAAGAAGAGATCCTCACAACAAGTCCTATTATTGGATGACGGGATATTTTAAAAATATGGATAACGGATCGTCTGACACAGACAATCACGTACTTACAGAAGATATGGTTGCCATCGTACCAATAAAGACTGACCTGACCGACCATCAGTTTATATACAATCTGAAAAGCTGGAAAATATGAAGAAAAGACAAGCTTTTCTTGATAGAATAATATGGGGGGTTATATTTGGCCTGTTATTGCCTCTATTAGTGTTTTGGATTTATTACCTTCTTAAATTCAAAGACATACCATTTATTACTTATATTCAGAATCTACATATGTACGGACTATTATTTAAAATAATGAGCTTGTGTGTATTATCTGATTTGCCGTTGTTTTATCTTTTCCTCCAGTTTAAATATCTGAAAGGAGCAAGAGGAATTGTAATGTCATGCTTCATATTTGGATTCGTAGTATTGGGATATAGAATTTTCAGCTAAATATTATGAAGTATTTTCTGATTGCAGGAGAACCCTCCGGAGATATACATGGAGCAAGTCTGATGGAAGAAATCAGAAAAGAAGACTGCGAATCAGAATTCATGTATTGCGGGGGAGATAAGATGGCTAAACAAGGAGGCAACCTGATAAAACATTACAGAGAGATGGCTTTTATGGGTATTTTGCCTGTAATACTTAATTTAAAGAAGATTCAAAAGAATTTCAGGGAGTGCAAGGAAAGAATTAAAACATTTAAACCTAATGTACTCATCCTTATTGATTATCCCGGGTTTAACCTTAAAATGGCCGAATTTGCAAAAAAAGAAGGGATAAAAACAGTTTATTATATTTCACCAAAAATCTGGGCATGGAATACAGGAAGGGTGAAAAAAATAAAAGCTTATATTGATGAAATGTATACTATATTCCCTTTTGAAACTTCCTTTTACAAAAAATATGGTTACAATGTCAATTACGTCGGCAATCCTGTTTCCGATATAATAAACAAGGAATTGGAGGAAGAAGCTGATTTTGAAAAGTTCTGTTCAGATAAAAATCTTGAGGGCAAACCAATAATTGCATTACTTGCAGGAAGCCGCAAGAATGAAATAACATCAATACTTCCAATAATTGAAAAATTACCTGACCAATTTATAGAATATCAATTTGTAGTAGCCGGAGCACCTGGAAATAGTCCTGAATTCTACAAATCGGTAATGAAGACAGATTTGAAAGTTATTTTCAATGACACCTATAACCTTATAAGAAATAGCAGTGCGGCAGTTGTTGCTTCAGGAACAGCAACGCTTGAAACTGCATTGCTGGGTACTCCCCAGGTTGTGGGATATAAGATGGGAATGGGATGGTTTCTTGAGATATTCAGAAAGCAAATACTAAAAACAAAATATTTCTCATTAGTCAATTTGGTTGCAGAGAAGGAAGTTGTAAAAGAATTGTTTCAAAGTCAGTTGACAATTGAAAATATAAGTTTTGAATTAAACAGAATTTTATCTGATAACAACAATAGAAAATTGATGTTGGAAGACTATCAAAAAATATCGGAAAAGCTAAGTTCCCTGGGAGCTGCAAAAAATGCAGCAATACAGATTGTCGGTTCATTAAAAAAGAAAATGTCATGATTACTCTTTTAAAAAAAGAATTGAATTCGTTTTTAGCATCTCTGACCGGTTATCTTGTAATAGTAATATTTCTACTTGCTACTGGCTTATTTTTATGGATAATACCCGGAGATTCAAATTTGATAGACGGGCAAAGATCATCATTAAAGACATTCTTTGAAATTGCACCCTGGCTTTATCTTTTTCTAATTCCTGCAATTACAATGCGAATGTTTGCAGAAGAAAAAAAGACAGGAACAATAGAAATACTATTCACCAGGCCGATTTCATTGAATGGCATAATAATAGCCAAATATCTGGCTTCACTTATCCTTGTAATTATATCACTCATCCCTACCCTCCTTTATTTCTACTCAATATACAAGCTTGGAAATCCTCAGGGAAATATTGATACAGGAGCAACATGGGGATCATACATAGGATTGTTATTTCTTGCATCTGCATATATAGCTATTGGCTTATTTTCATCAGCTATGACTTCCAATCAGGTGGTTTCATTTTTAACAGCTGTTGTCTTATCATATTTGTGTTACCTGGGGTTTGAATATGCAGGAGAAATAAACTTACCTTCGGTAATAAAAAATTTTCTTATTAGTATGGGTATTAATGATCATTACATTTCATTAAGCAGAGGTGTAATTGATTCGAGGGACATATTTTACTTTATACTTTTATCCGTAATTTTTCTTTTCCTTTCTCATGTAATTCTTTCACGTCAAAGAATTAAAAAGCAGATTTTATATAAATCATTTGCAATAATAGTTGCGACAACAGTTATCTCATCAATATTAATTAGTTATAGAATATTCAGAATTGACCTTACTTCAGAAAAAAGATATTCATTATCAGAAATTTCAAAAAAAACAATAAAGGAGTTTAAAGAACCAATAAACATTGAAATATATCTTACAGGCAATCTACCTGCAGGAATGAATGATTTCCGAAAATCTATAATAGAAAAGATTGAAGACTTTAATTCATATTCTCCCAGCCGTATTTTTTATCATGAATTTGATGTATATGATATCGGCAATGAAAAGGAAAGGGATGAAATAATAAACAATCTCATAGAGTCCGGAATTCAGCCAATAAATCTTGAACACAAGACAACAGAAGGTTTATCAACAAGGCAAATATTTCCCGGAGCAATTATACAATCAGGGAATAAGGCAATCACTTTAAATCTTTTAAGAAATAACCCCAATTTGTCGGGAGAAGAAAATTTAGGCCAATCAACAGAGCTGCTTGAATTTGAATTTCTTCGTGCATTAAGGTATATAAAACAGACAGATAATAAGAAAGTAGCCTTTTTAAAGGGTCATGGTGAAGCAGATGAAAATGAAACAGCAGATATAAGTTATTACTTAAGAAGCAATTACGAAGTTGTAGAAATTCATACTGATGACTTATTAAGTAAAGACGATATTAATGTACTTGTAATAGCCGATCCTCAGGAGAAGTTTTCAGAAAGGGATAAGCTTGCAATTGATCAATTTATTATGGCCGGAGGTAAAACACTTTGGTGTGTAGATCCTGTATTTGCTTCAATTGATTCACTTTCAAAAGGATATTCAACGATTGCATTTGAAAGAGATTTGAATTTAAGGGACCTGCTTTTCAGATATGGAGTAAGGTTAAATTCTGATTTAGTGCAAGATGCCTTTTGTATTCAATATCCTGTAAATACTGCCCCACCAGGACAAGCCACTAAATTTATGCCTGCACCATTCTATTTTTCACCATTAGCAGTACCCAATCAGGGAAGCCCGGTAAGCAGAAACTTAAACAATATATTTCTTGAATTTCCCGGATCTCTTGATATCGTTGGTGAAGAAGAAGAAAGAAAAAGCCAGTTAATACTAACTACATCGCCTTATGGAAGAAGTGTTACTACTCCTGTTGAAGTTAGTTTACTTAGTGCTACTACCCCTCCTGATAAAAGATTTTTCAACAAACCAAATATACCTATTGGAGTGATTTTAGAAGGTAAGTTTGAATCTGTTTTTCAAAACAGAATGACTAAACAATTGGGTATAGATGAATCTGATATAAAAAGAATAAGTAATAATTCGAAGATGATAGTTATATCAGACGGTGGAATTATCAAAAACAAAGTAAGAATAAGAAACGGCCGTAATCAGATATTACCTTTGGGATATGATCAGTTTTCAGGACAAACGTTTGGCAACAGGGATTTTATAATCAACTGTATAGATTATCTTGCCGATGATATTGGAATAATGGAATTAAGATCAAGAACTTTAAAACTAAGAATATTAGATAAGGTAAAGATCAGGGAAGAGAAAATCAAATGGCAGATATTAAATGTTTTTATCCCGATTATTATTATTATACTATCAGGAATTTTGTACAACATTCTTCGAAAAAGAAAATATTCAACAAAAAGGTAAAAGGTGTTAGTAAAATTTGGTAAAAATTTTGACATTTATTACATTTCAACAATATAATAACGAGTATTTCATGTATATTTGATTTAATTTTTAATGTAAAAAAATATTGTTAAAAAACTGATATAATGAAATTTGTAGTATCCAGTACAGAATTATTGAATCACCTTACTGCAATCAGCAGGGTTATAAGTTCAAAAAGTACATTACCAATCCTCGATAATTTTTTATTTAATCTTGAGGACAATAAATTAACAATAACAGCATCAGATCTTGAGACTACAATGATAACATGGATAGATCTTGAGAATGCTGAAGGAATCGGTGAAGTTGCAATTACTGCCAAGTTATTGATAGACACTTTAAAGGAATTTCCTGAACAACCACTTACTTTCCAGATTAGCAATGAGAAATATTCTGTAGACATATTTTCTGAAAACGGGAAATTCAGTGTTGCAGGACAAAGTGGTGAAGAATATCCGGAAGTACCCCAGATACATTCAGCAAATGCAACAGGAGTTTCAATGAATCCTGAAGCATTGTTATCAGGAATCACTAAAACATTATTTGCTACAGCCGATGATGAATTAAGACCTGTAATGAATGGTATTTTATTTGAAATATCACCTGAAGAAGCAACATTTGTTGCATCCGATGCCCATAAGCTTGTCAGATATAAACGTAATGATGTAAAGGCAGAAATTGATTCTTCTTTCATTCTACCAAAGAAACCTGCCGCTTTATTAAAGAATTTACTTCCAAAGGAAGATTTTGCAGTAAAGTTAGAATTCGATGAAAAGAATGCCTTCTTCGGTTTATCAAAATACAAAGTAATATGCAGATTAGTTGAAGGTAAATACCCAAGCTACAATTCTGTTATTCCTACAAATAACCCAAATAAAATGCAGATTGACCGTCTTGAATTGTACAATACTCTCAGAAGGGTTTCTGTATTCTCAAACCAGGCAAGTAATCTGGTAAGGTTAAAAATTACAGGTAATCAGTTGGTCGTTTCTGCTCAAGACCTTGATTATTCAATATCTGCTGTTGAAAGACTGAATTGCAATTATGAAGGAGATGAAATGGAAATCGGTTTCAAATCATCATTCTTACTTGAAATACTTGCTAACTTACCTTCAGGAGAAATCAGACTCGAATTATCGGACCCTTCACGTGCAGGAATTCTTTTACCGGCTGAAAAAGAATCAGAAGAAGAAGATATTTTGATGTTGTTAATGCCAATGATGATTAATTCTTAAGCAAAACTTAAATAATACAAAAGCGCTGCAATATAACAGCGCTTTTTTTATAAAAATATATTTGATATGAAATTAAACTTACGTAATCCATTGATTTTCCTGGATCTTGAAACTACAGGTATTAATATTGCATCTGACAGAATAATTGAAATTGCTCTACTGAAGATTCAGTTAGATGGAAAGGAAGAAGAAAAGTTACTCAGAATTAACCCTGAGATGCCCATACCTGAAGGAGCATCAAGAATTCATGGTATTTATGATGATGACGTAAAGGATTGTCCTACTTTTAAAGAAGTAGCAAAGACTCTTGCCCATTTTATGGAAGGATGTGATCTGGCCGGTTTTAATTCCAACAGATTTGACATCCCTCTCCTGGCTGAAGAATTTTTAAGAGCTGACGTAGATATAGATTTTAAGAAAAGAAAATTTATTGATGTCCAGGCCATTTTCCACAAGATGGAGAAAAGGACGCTTTCTGCTGCTTACCTTTTATATTGCAATCAGGTATTGGAAGATGCCCATAGCGCAATGGCTGACACTAAAGCTACTTATGAAGTATTAAAGGCCCAGCTCGACAGATATCAAACAACTGAATATGAAGATGCAAGTGGCAAAAAATCCCTTCCAATTATAAATGATGTCGATAAGTTATCCGAATTTTCATCCTATGATCGTAATGTCGATTTTCTTGGAAGAATTGTTTACGATGAAAATGGAGTCGAGATTTTTAATTTCGGCAAAAATAAAGGGATGTCTGTTGAAAAAGTTTTAAAAGAACAACCCGGATACTACGGTTGGATAATTAACGGAGATTTCCCTCTTTATACAAAAAAAGTTCTGACAGCTATTAAATTAAGGATGTTCAATAAATAGTTGTTTATTGCTATTTATACTTTAATATAGTCTGTTTTATAATTTCAGCACATACAGGACAAAATCCCCTGGCCTTGCTTTCTTTCATCCAGCATGTTTGATAAGGGCTGTATACTCCTTTGCTAACATATCCCCCTCCTTCAAATACACCAACTGTATTTTTGAATAATGGTTCTCGAGGAGTAGGTACCGGAGTAGAGTTATAAATCATTCCACCCCACTTTGATTTAAAGTTTTTTAATGTAGTTATATTAAGCTCCCAGGGCTCTGCTTCACTATTGTAAAATTCATCATAAGCAACTTCAGAATTATAATATTCATCAGCCAGACCCGCAAATGAGTGTCCGAATTCGTGAATGAAAACAAAAGCTGACCTGGGGTCTCCTGCAGAACTAATACTGTAATGATTATAAAAACCACCCCCTCCATAAAGGTCCGTATTTACCAGTATTATGATGAAATCCCAACTAATTCCATCAACAGCATCATAAATAGATTTTGAATCAAAAGTTGTCAGATATCTTTCTGTATCAAAGGTATTATACCCTGAATTAAAGACAGTGTTTTTAAAAATTCCTTTCTGAGGTATATCACTGCCACTTTCAAAAGATGGAACCTTTAATCCAAGTATATTAAAATGATTTTTCATCTCCTTAAACGGACTACATGAAAAAAGAGAATCTGTCATTCTTCTTGTATCGTTGGAAAACTTTTTCATTTCTTCTTTCATATATCCTTCAGAAAGAATAACAATTTGAATTTTATCCTTATTGCTCCCTGAAAATAAAACAGTATCAACATCATACAAGTAAGGCTTTTCACAAATGAAGTTATGGGTTTCAATATCTATTGAATCACTATAAATATTTTCCCATTTATTTTTATCGTTACGTTTATCAACTCCTACAATAAAATCTGATTTAGGTTCAGGGAAAAACAAGGAGTAATAAAATGAAGAATTCTTTATTACTGATTCAGGAGTAGTTATCCATTCACCAAATAAAGTAGAAAAACCCTTTTGAAAAATTGTTTCACCTGTTTTCATGTCGACTATCCTGTACCGGAAATTTCCAAGATCTTCATCCGGTAATGCTCGCCCATTCATTTCAACATTCAGAAGTTTGGTTTGCTTGTGGAAAATGAAATTATTATATCTGTTTCCTGCGAACTCAATGTCATAACGAATTGTTTTACTATTTCCTATTTGAGAATTCACTGATTGAGAGAACCCGCAAATAGAAATTAAAAGTATTATTAAGGTAATTGGATTTCGGAGCATTATTTAAGATTTTTTAAATGAGAATTTTGAATTATATTTCATTTTTGTATAAATTTCTTAAAGCTTTATTAAAAAACAAATAGCAATGCAGATATTTAAAGATTTTATTTACAA
>CAYUEI010000094.1:0-7014 GCA_964443445.1 uncultured Prolixibacteraceae bacterium
CGTCAAAATGGAGTAAACGCGATTACTGTAAGGGAAGGAGACCAGTTATTAGGGGCCAAATTGACCAATGGCAATAACGAGATCATGCTTGCTATACGTTCAGGTAAGGCAATAAGATTCCCTGAAAGTACAGTCAGGGCAGTAGGACGAACTGCTTCCGGAGTAAGAGGTATATCGCTTTCTGAGAATGATGAAGTAATTGGCATGATATGTGTTGAGAATGAAATTGAAGATGTATTGGTTGTTTCAAAAAACGGATTTGGTAAACGTTCTAAAATAGGAGATTACAGGATAACGAACAGAGGTGGCAAAGGGGTAAAGACTATTAACATTACTGAGAAGACCGGAGACCTGGTAGCAATAAAGAGTGTTACGGACAACGATGACCTTATGATTATTACTGAAAACGGTATGACAATAAGGTTAGCTATAAGTTCAATAAGATTGATGGGAAGAACAGCTCAAGGAGTAAAACTCATAAATCTTAAGGAAAATTCAATAATTGCTTCAGTAGCAAGAGTCAGTAAAAGTGATGACAGTGATGAACAAGAAGAAACTAGTGAAATAGAAAATCTTGACAAAGAGGAAATAAATAGTGAGGAATAAATAATATTTATATTTTTGCAATAAAAATCATCAAATAGAATTCATTATGAAAAAATTAGTAACATTTTTATCGTTATTGATTGTTGCATTTTCAGTATCTGCACAAAAAGGGAAAGTAACAACGGCTATCAGTTATAAAGACGCCGGAGAAATTCAAAAAGCTTACAATACAATTATGGAAGCTCTTAATCCTAATAACCCGCAAGCTGAAAAATCAATTCCATGGCCAAAGTCATGGGAAGTAAAAGGTCAGATTTTACAGGAAGTTTACAGAAAAGGTATTTCCGATTTAGTTGAAGAACCTCTTTTTGATTCTTACAAATCCTATCTTAAAGCAATAGAACTAGATCCTCAAAAAAAATATGCTAAAAGTCTGATAATTGATTTAACATTCTTACAGACTGACTTATCTAATTATGCAGTCGCATGTTATGAGAAACAGAGATTTGATATATCCCTAAAGTGTTTTGAAACTTATATGGAAATATCTGCATTGCCAATAATGAAAGAAAATTCATTATCACAAGCGATAGACACTGCTATAGTCTATAATGCAGGACTAGCTGCTTTCAAAGCCAAAGACTGGGAAAAAGCAATTTCCTATTTTACCAAGTCAGTTGAAAATAATTATAATCCATCTGCTTGTTATCATTTTAATTATCAGGCATATCAAGCAAAAGGTGATACACTTCAATCATTGAATATTTTAAAAGAAGGATTTGAAAAATTTCCAAATGATGAAGTAATGCTTGTAGAGATAATCAACTTTTATATTGGAAAAAATAAATCTGATGAAGCAGTTAAGTATATAGACCTTGCTATAAAAGAGAAACCTGAGAATACTTCTTTATATACAGCAAAAGGTGCGATGTTAGAAAAACTTGGCGATCCTGAGGGAGCAATTAAAATGTACAAGGAAGCGATAAGCATAGATAGTACACAGTTCACGCCGTACTATAATTTAAGTGTAATATATTACAACAGAGGAGTTGAAGTAATCAATTCAGCAAGTCAGATACCACCAAGCCAGAGTGATAAATATAATGCTGAAATGGAAAAAGCTAAAGAACATTTCAGATCTTCTCTGCCATATGTTGAAAAGGCATATTCAATAGATTCAACTGAAATTGCAATAATGGAATCGTTAAGGACTATTTATTACAGATTACAGATGAATGATAAATATATGGAAATGAATAAGAAAATTCAAAGTTTGAAGCAATAGTTAAGATAAAAGAAAAGAAAAAGCCGGATAAAATTATCCGGCTTTTTTATTCTATATAAAAATAACATAATATCAATTATAAGACAAAGGAATATAAACGAAATAAATTCATTTAATAGCTATAAATATAACTAATTTGAATAAATAAAAATCTAAATATTTATGGTATTATTCTTTTAATATATTCAGAATAATCTTTTAATAATGGATGATAATCTTTATGAAATAGTGTACTTGAAATAACAAAATCTGCTGTTGATCTGTTAGTTGCAGTGGGAATATTATATAATGCGCAAATTCTTAATAAAGCTTTCACGTCAACGTCATGAGGCTGTGGTTGCATTGGATCCCAAAAAAATATAAGAATATCAACGCGTTTTTCAGCTATCATAGCACCCAATTGTTGATCACCTCCAAGTGGTCCCGATTTAAGTTTTAATACTTCAGGAGGAATTACATCATATTCTTCACACTTGTGAATTAATGTTTGCTCAACCATTGAACCTGTTGTGCCAGTACAAACTAAAAGGTGTGGAGCAAGTTCTTTCCAGTTATACTCAACCCACTCTACCATATCAGCTTTTCTGTTATCGTGAGCAACGATTCCAATAGTCTTTTTTTTCATTTTAAATTCTTTCATTCCAATAATCTTTAACATAATAAGGAATTTCACCTTCGCATAATTTTTTAAATATATAGCAAATACTTCCTTTTTTGTAAATATAACTATCTTCTATTTTACATTTATCATATTTATCAAGGTCATTCCATATAATAACCTGTTTGAGCATCTTTTTATAATCATCGCCTGCGGTAGAATACTTATTTAATTCATTAATTAATTGATATACACTAGCTTCTTCAAACCTTTTAGCTCTAAGTTTTCTATATGCCTTATTTTTCCCTATTGTTAATAAATAATGATCTACTGATTCGTAAATATTATCATATCTCTTCATAAATATTCTTTGGCCATTAGGATGGAAATCTCCTGCCTTTAAAGAGTTTTGATCAGATCTGTTTGATACTATTCCAAAAAGATTATAACCTTCTATTGCAAAACGGGACTGTCCCCAACCAGATTCAATAGCAGCCTGGGCTAATACTAAACTTGTAGGGTGTTCTTTTAAATGTACGAGCAATTCTTTCGGTTTACTGGCATCATATTTAAGCATTAAGCTATCTATCAACTTACTTTCACCATGGTAGACAGAATCACCTAACTCAATCTTTTTCAATATTTTATTGACTCTTTGATAATCTATTTGAATATTGAACTTAGCTATCAAGATAGCTGGTAGTATCTGATTTATAAATTGTTGCTTTTTTTCTGAAATACTTGCTAAATTATCTATTAACAATGTGTCATATAAAACAGGGATAACAATAGAGTCGGTGACTGGAATTATTTGTGAAATACTGTCTAATTTTAAAGTTTTAATCCTTATGTCTATAGGAACTTCAGGTTCATTACATGAACTGAATATTATTATTGAAAGAGCAATACTAAAAGATGATAATATGTATCTATAAAAGTTTTTTTTCAAAATTCCGTGTAATTTAATTTCTCTTTTTAAGCAAAGCTAAAATGATTTCAAGACAATTCAAATAATAAAGTAATTTGTAATCAAATTTTATTCTTTTAAAAAATAATGAGTTATAAGTACAATTTTAGCAGATCTATTTCAGGCCAACCTTGAACATTATTTATAATTTTTCTCATTTGCCTTACAATATAATGAGAAAAATAAGGTCCTTTCCATGTGCTGGTATTACTTAAAAACACCCATTCAATTCCATCATTGCCTCGATATAAGACTGCGGCAGTTCCTGCAAAAGTGCCCGTTCTGACAATTCCGTTGTCATAAAATTCTTTCCAACCGAGTGTCTCACCCAAACCTCCTGTCATACTATTAAATGAAGTTACTGAAATTATATCTTTAACTTTATTATAGCCATCAATGTGAATTAAAAATTTTGCAAGATCGATAGAAGAAGCAACCCATCCTCCGGCTGATCCTAGTAATCTGATATCATTACCTCCATACATTTTAGAAACTTTTACAGAATCTCCATTATATGGCAATATAAAGCTTGAGTCTGTTTGGTCATAATATCTTACTTCATTAGAAAACCTTTCTTCATAAAGATTATTTGCAATGTACATATCCTTTATTCCCATTGGTCTGAGAATTTCGTTTCTTACATATTCTTCATATGATTTCTTCGTTACTCTTTTAATCACTTCACCAAGAAACAAATAACCCATATTTGAATAACTATTGGACGTTCCCGGTTTGAAATGAAGCCTTCTGTTTACAGCAAATTTTAAGTAAGTTTCAACTGTTACAGGAGGCTTTTGTTTTAATATTTCAGCTACTCTAAGAGGATTAAACATTGGATCACCATAACGTTGAGTCCAGCCTCCGGAATGATTTAATAAATGTAATACTGTAACTTCAAGTAGCTGAGAATCCTTTATTTTTAAAAATTTTTCATCATTGATTATTCCATCCTTCCCAAAAACTTTATCATTTAAAGATAGCTTACCCTCTTCAACTAACTTCATTATTGCAACAGCTGTAACTAATTTCGAAACACTTGCAAGCCTGAATACATGCTCAGGATTAGTTCTGATATTTTTCTCAAAATCAGCAAAACCATATCCTTTAGTAAATATTAGATTCTCATCTTTAATTATTGCAACAGAAATTCCTTTTAATCCATATTTTTCCTTGAACCTTTCTAATTCTTCATCTATATAACTAGTTTCTTGAAAATATGAAAGTTCCTGGATCATTGCTCTCTCCATTGGATCGTGATAACCCATTGCTTTTAATTTTTCTTTAAAAACAATATTATAAGAAGAATTTTGAGTACAAAAGAATAAAATAAGTAATATCAAAAATTTATAAGGATAATAATACTTCATTGTACATTTGTAAATTACGGATGTTTACATATGTAAACATCCGACTAGTTCACTGATTGATTGAATGTTGTGCCTAATTAAATATTCCTCAATTCCCTGGATTATCTTTATTGTTACCTGGGGATCAATGAAATTAGCTGTTCCTACCTGAATTGCAGTAGCTCCAGCAAGTATAAACTCAATCGCATCATTAGCATTCATTATGCCTCCTAAACCAATAATTGGCACATTAACAGCTTTATGAACCTGCCATACCATCCTTAATGCGATTGGTTTTATAGCCGGACCAGATAATCCTCCGGTAATAGTAGATAAGCTAAGTCTTCTTTTTTCAGCGTCAATAGACATTCCTAAAAAGGTATTTACTAAAGAAACACTATCTGCCCCACCTCCTACAACAGCTCTTGCAATTTCAGCTATATCAGTAACATTTGGTGATAGCTTAACTATCAGTGTTTTATCATATACCTTTCTAACTTCTCTTGTAACTTTCTCGGCCATATTAGCATTAGTTCCAAAAGCCATTCCTCCTTGCTTAACATTTGGACAAGAAATATTCAATTCAATAGCAGGAATGTGATCCAGACTATTAATTATTTTAGTTAACTCAACATACTCCTCGATAGATGAACCGTTTACGTTTAGAATAACATTGGTCTTATATTTTTTAACTTCAGGATAAATATTTTTGCAGAAGTAGTCTATCCCTTTATTTTGTAAACCCACTGCATTCAACATGCCATAGCTTGTTTCAGCCATTCTGGGGTAATCATTTCCTTCCCTGCGATGCAAGGTTGTCCCCTTCAAAATAATGCCCCCTAACCTATCTACTTCAATAAAATCATCAAATTCGACACCGTTTCCAAAGGTCCCTGAAGCTGTCATAACCGGATTTTTAAGATCCAGTTTATGAATATTTACACTTAATTTTCCCATTGAAGATCATTAATATTAAAAACCGGCCCTTCAGCACATACACATTTATTTCCATCACTGGTTTTGGTAACACAGCATAAACAAACGCCGAATCCACATGCCATTAAGTTCTCTAAAGAGACTTCGCACTTAGTGTTTAAAGAAATTGCTTTAGAAGCTACTGATTTCATCATCACCTCCGGACCACAACAATAAATATAATTTATACCTGAATTTTCATTTAAAACAGGGTGATCTATAACAAATCCTCTGGTACCTAATGAACCATCATCAGTAGTTAAGTATACTTCTCCATATCTATTAAATTCATCCAATAGTATATGATCTTTCTCAGATCTGGCACCCAATAAAATATGAACATCAGCACCTATTTCCTTAGACGCTTTTGCCATAAACAACATTGGAGCTATTCCAACACCACCTCCAACTAAAAGGATCTTTTCTCCTTCTGAAGGAAGAGTAAAACTATTGCCTAATGGGAAGATTACATTCAATTTATATCCTTTACTCTTGGAAACTATCGATTTAGTGCCATCCCCAACTTCCTTTATAAGTATTGAAATTGTGTTATTCGAATAATCTACATTATTAATAGAAAATGGACGTCTTAAGAATGTTGATGGAGAATCTTCTACCAGAATATTTAAAAATTGCCCCGGAGAGATTCCTTCAAGCTTATTTTGGCTCTTTAAATCAAGTAAATAGTTGTTGTAATTAAGTTTTGTACAAGAGATAATTTCAAGATATTCTACTCTTTTATTCATACATTGCTAAATTTTACCCGCAAATATAACACATTTATTAAGCAGGTTGAAAATCTTCAAATGTATGATCGCTATAAAATATTAACACTTTAACTATTTGTTTTGAAATATCCGTTTTTTTGATTTTTTCAGTTGTTTCTTGTTTAACCGGGTTTTCAGGCTTATTTTCTGATGTTTCTTTAGCTATGACTGTTTTTATTTCTTTTGTATCAACACCTCTCTTAACGTCAGCAAAGAGGCTTCCATGCATAGATCCATTTATATTCTTTAAATTACTATTATATATATCACCTTCTCCAATTATTAGCCATCTTGGATTTATTGAAGGAAATGATTCCAGTATCTTTTGTATAAAACTAAAACCCGGATTATTTCTACCATTAAGAACATGTGATACACTAGATCTTTGAACTCCTATCCTATCAGCAAATTCAGCAGCTGTTAATTGCTCTGATTCAATGAATTTAATAATTCTATCTTTCATACATTTAAGCAATTCACAATTATACCCAATTGTATATTATCAAATATTTACAAATGTAATAATAAAT
>CAYUEI010000094.1:7114-10707 GCA_964443445.1 uncultured Prolixibacteraceae bacterium
TTGTTTAAATTAAACTATCATCATAATCGGCTTTATGCACTGATATAGTGATATTTATAATAATTAAATCTTAATGCTAATTTGAATGATTTTTATAATGTAAATATTTTTAATATGTATGTATTATTTAGAAACAACTTACAAGAAAATTACAATGAGATATACATTTGTAATTCTATTCTTACAAGCCGATTACAATTATTGACGATACTCTATCTTAAAAACTTATTCCTCTTGAATTTTTATCAGCCCCCTAATTATATTCTGCTAGTTAATAACTATAAATTGTAAATGTGATACACATACAATTCAAAACTTGAATAGATTATTTCTGAATACAATTTTCCTCGGGAATACTCAGTCAATTTTGAATTATTAAATTCTCAGGAGGTTTAAAAGCTAAAAAAATCTATTTAATTATTTGATAAGTAAATGATTAATAACAAATATAAACATCTGTTTTAATGCTCTAAATAATTAAAATTGATATTATTTGCTTTAAATATTATTCCAGATGTGATTTATTATTATAATGAAGCCTATAAAGAAAAGTTTACATTAAAAATAAAATCAAAATTGAATCTTTTATTGAAAAGGTAACTTGTTCTTACTCCTAATTCAAACGGGAAGATAAACCTTAGAAAATTAACATCAGTAGTCAACTCTACCCCTGCTGATTGAAGCGTAGTATTTGTCTGTGGTTTTACATTCAAAACTTCGTCCAATTGAATTGATGAATAATCATAAAATAGATCTGCTTTAATTCTTTTTATATATGCCAATCCTCCAATTCTCATGTCTGGGTAAAATAAAGGAAGCAGATAATCAAAACTTAATTTATCGATTCCGTCATTATCTATTGATAAATGACCTCTGGGGAAACTTATTTTATCATTGAACTTAAATCTCCCAGCTATTTTTCTTTGAAATGAATTATTAATCTTAATTCCATGATTGTTATTCAACCCCGGTAAATACAATGTTAAGGATGCCGAAAATATTGAACCCATATCAATAATACTTCCTATTGAAGTAGAATAACTTACATCTAAAAAAGTCCCAAAATTTGGTAATAAATCCTGCTCAGAAGAATGCAAAACTGAATACATGTATAATCCCGTTTCAAGAGAACTCACATTTCCATCAGGAAAATTATCTGGGGCATCGCTGCCTTTCTGGTAATTTGTCAGCTGATAGTTTATATAAGGATAAATCACCTGATATTTATTACCTCTGCTTATATTGAACGGGATATATGCTCTGGCAAATAAATTTGTTTCCTTCCATGTGTAATCTTTTGAAATAGTATCTGCTTCTATTACATTATTATTATCATCAACTCTTTGTTTTATAAGTTTATATGTTGATTTCGAATTACCATAATTAACTTCACCTTCAAAAACAGGATACCAACCGTAATATTTATATTTTGCATAAAACTCTCCCTTTTCTTTATCCCACTTATATTTGTAGCCTAACGTAGTTTCTGCAGTTCCAAGAATATTCTGGCTCATTGCAGATATACCTGGATATACAGAATAGCTTTCAGGATCGATGGATAGGGGTGCCCAACTGTGAAATTTAAACAGATGTGCCGGCTTTATATAATTCTCTATATTATAATCTACTTTATCAAGGTTTTGAAAATCTATCGCTCCCCCTTCCTGTTTAGATAATACTTCAGCTATTGGAAATGAACTATCATATTCCTTTATATTGAAAGGTTGATAAAGTATTGTATCCAAGCGAGTTTGAACAAGTCTGTAACCATCTGATGAATAGTCATTGAATATTAAATAATCACCATCAAAACTATAATCCTGAATACCAAATCTTGAACTTAAAACCTTAAATAAATCTCCATCTTTATTATCGATTGCATATAACTCATCTGTACCGGTGAACCCTCCTATGAAATAAATATAATCTCCTTTTTCTTTTGGTCTGTCAATCTCCTGATTACCAAAATCTTTTATAACCTTAATCTCTCCGTTATGTATATCTGTTCTTATTAGTTTCTTCTTATTTTCTGATAAAGCTACAGCAAAAATAATCCCCTCGTCTTCTCCCCATGAGGGTGTTATAAAATAATCATTCTCAGAAGTATTAACCCTTTTTACAACTTCTCCCGATTCAATATCGATAATAATCAATGAAAACCTGTATTTATCATCTACTTCTACTGCTGATATGAATTTATAGTCATTAGAAACAGAGGGCGCGAAAACATTGTGTTCAAGTTTGAATTTCTTAGTTTTTCCATTATTAATATCTAATAGCTTTAATACCGATCTTCCAGCATGCGACCATCTTAAATCATTCTGATATTCACACCAAACAACTAATTTATCATTAGCAGAAAATGATTTTTCAAAAATATAGCCCGGAGTAAATATCTTTTCTTCATTCCCATCTTCAAGTATTTTTACAATAGATGAAACTTCAGATAAACCCGATTTATAAGTTAAGTAATTGCCATCGTTGAGTTTTGCACAATACTTGTAATCAGTATAATAATAATTCTCCGGTGATAGTATCTCGTAGGAAGTAATATTCTTTAATTTGTCTTCTGATACCCATTTTTTACTGAGAGCATTGAAAATAGTATCATATAAAGCAACTTTCCTGAGACCTGTTGCTTTTTTTAACCCTCGATCGAAAGCATTAAGTGAGAATGGCTTTTCAGCAACATTACTTACTACACCATCCCAGATTAAATCATTATACCTTTCCCTTGCTCCGGCAACAAGCAAATATCCCAACTCATAATAATTGGCTACATTATCTTTATATGACCCAAGATACGCCTTATCATAGTTGAATTTACCTTTTTCTACAAGCTGTGCTTTTATAGTCTTCTGGAAATCAGGAACTCGCCCTCTCCCACTGTTACTTAGTCCTGTTTCTGCCGATACAGCATCTCCCTCAATAAACCAAAATGGAAGATAAATCCCTGTTAATATTGCTGCAGCCGACTCTCCAAAAATATATCTTAATAGAACCGGCATTTCTGATTCAATTTTGCTCAATTGAATTAAATGACGAAACTCATGTATTGAAAGCTGTTCAAACCAATCCTGTGAATAACAGTCCTGGGGAGGTACTGTGTACATGTCAATCCTGCTGGGAGCCCAACCCAACGACGCATTTGAAATTGAAGATTCAGTGTGTAATACCACACTTACTTTTTTAGGTTTATGGTTCAGGGAGAAAGTAGTATATTCATACGACTTCTCTAAAAGTCTTGCTACCCTTTCTCCCTGTACCTCAAATCCTTCAGGAAATATAACATTGAAATTTACAGTCCTGATATGCTTCCATTTTATTGAACCCCTATCCTGACCATTATTAAAAAACTGACCATAACTTAAATGTTGAATCGACAGGAGATTCAATAAAATTAAAAAAACAAGTAAATATTTATTGATTCTGAGTCTGAGTTGCATCAACGAATACTCTTGTAGCTAACTCTTTGTCAATTAGATATAAACCCTGACCCTTTCCTTCAACAAGTTTTAGCTGATCAATTATTGCCTGTGCATTTGCTTCTTCTTCAACCTGTTCATCTACATACCACATCAACATGCTTCTTG
>CAYUEI010000095.1:0-10681 GCA_964443445.1 uncultured Prolixibacteraceae bacterium
TATGTTGAATTTTTGAACCACAAAAGTAAAAAAAACCCTTTCCTGAACAAGAAAACAATAAACAATTGACTGAGGGTAAAGAACAAATTAACATTTATGGCTGATCTGGCAACTCTTAGAGATTCAGGAGCTGCCTTTTATTGTCTGATCATTTCCTTACCCTGTTTTAAACAAGTCCACATAACTACCATAACCGTACCACATCCGTACCATATAGGAGGTTTCTCCCATTATAACAGGAGAAACCCCCTTTATAAAGGGAGATACCTCCTATATGGTACGGATGTGGTACGGATGAGAGTTATATCTGTCAGGCCATAATCCAAGATCAAAAACCAATTTATAGTCGGAAAATATAAATAATTGACTTTTTGAAAAAAAATTGACAAAAGCCTTTTGTTTTATAGGAAATAAGACCGAAATTGAAATAAAAATTTAAGGCTTAGATTTAAGAAATTAAAACTCAAATATTATGAAAGTCACTTTTAGAATAAACTACAAGACAAAATGGGGACAAAACCTTTGGATAACAGGATCTTCTGAAGCGTTAGGAGCATGGAATCACAAAAGTGCATTTCCTTTAACCCATATTGGAAACGGAGAGTGGGAAGCTGTATTGACCTTCAATTCAAAAGATGAATTTGAGTATAAATATTTCATAGTAAATGACGATGGGTCTGTATTTTGGGAAGGGGGCGACAATCGAAAGTTTGGCCCGTTTTCATATAAAAGCATAGAAATAAGAGACTTCTGGAGACCCCAGATTGACGAAGAAAGTGCTCTTTTCTCAAAGGTCTTTGCAAACGTTCTTTTCTCAAGAAACGGTAAAGCAAAAAATCTAAAGAAAGCAAAAACTTCAAATGTATTACGTTTTAATCTCCGTGCCCCACGTGTTTCGCCTACACAGACAATGGCTATCGTTGGTAACTTACCTGCTTTGGGAGAATGGAATAAACCTGTTTTGATGAACGATTCAAATTTTCCATGCTGGTGTACCGAGATCGACTTGTCGGAAATGTCTTTCCCCATTGAATACAAGTATGTTATAGTTGATAATGAGTCGGGGAAGATAGATTTATGGGAGGATGGTGAAGAAAGAAAAATATTCTACATTAACACTGATGATGAGAAAAAACTACATATCAGAAATGATGAGAAATTCAGGTATTCAATAGAAAAATGGAAAGGTACAGGGGTTGCTGTTCCTGTGTTCTCGTTAAGGACAAACGAGAGTTTTGGAGTTGGCGAATTCAATGACTTGAAAAAGCTGGTTGACTGGGCTAAAATCATTGGGATGAAGTTAATTCAGGTATTGCCTATCAACGAAACCATAGCAACTCATTCGTGGCTCGACTCATATCCTTACAAAGCAATTTCTGTAATAGCCCTCCACCCGATGTATCTCAATCTTGATAAGCTTGGAAAGCTCAATGATGAGAAACTGATGGATGAATTTGAAGTTGCCAGGGAAGTTCTTAATGCCAAAACAGAAGTTGATTACATAGAGGTAATGAATATCAAATCAAGGTATTACAAACTCATATTTGATCAGAACTGGGCTGAGTTAAAAGAAACGGATTCATACAAGGATTTCTTTAAAGCCAATAAACAATGGCTTGAAGAATATGCTGCTTTCTGTTTTCTAAGAGACAGATATAATACAAGTAATTTCAGAAAATGGGGAGTATGGTCGGAATACAAGCCGGAGATTATTAAAAAAATATGTAATCCGGAATCGGAGCATTTTGAACACATAGCAGTACACTATTTCATTCAGTATCATCTTGATTTACAGCTAAGGGAAGCTATCGACTATGGTCATAAGAACGGCATTGCCTTCAAGGGTGATATTCCAATCGGGATTAGTCCCGACAGCATTGAAGCGTGGACAGATCCTGAGCTTTTCAACCTCAACGGACAAGCCGGAGCTCCTCCTGATGATTTTGCTATTCTGGGCCAGAACTGGGGTTTCCCGACATACAACTGGGAAAAGATGGCTGAGGACGGCTTCGCATGGTGGAAGAAGAGACTTACAATGATGTCTCAATATTTTGATGCATACAGAATCGATCATATCCTTGGATTTTTCAGAATTTGGGAAATACCAGAGAATGCAATTCACGGCTTGCTTGGGTTCTTTAAACCGGGATTACCGCTAACGCCTGATGAAATAAGGGACAGGGGTGTCTGGTTCGATGAAAAAAGATTTACAAAACCTTACATAAGGGGTCACTTCCTTCATGAGATATTTGGCATGTATGCCGAGGAGGTAATGAAATTATATCTTACAGAAACTGAGTACAATATATTTGAAATCAAAGAGCAATTTGACACTCAGAAAAAGATTCATACGATATTTACCCCGGAAGATGGGAATGAAGAAAACCTTAAAGATAAGGATGTAATAATACGTGACGGGTTAATTTCACTTCTTGATGAAGTACTTTTCATCAGAGATCCATACGTATCATATCCTGCATATCATCCAAGAATTTCGATGCATTATTCATATTCTTTCAGGGAGCTTGATTATGAAACCAAAAATAACCTCGACAGGCTCTATATTGATTTCTACTACAAGAGGCATGAGGAATTCTGGAAAAATGAAGCATTGAAAAAGTTGCCTGCGATGATAAATGCGTCAAACATGCTGGTTTGCGGCGAAGACCTTGGGATGGTACCCGATTGTGTTCCGGAGGTAATGAAAGGCCTTAATATTCTGAGTCTTGAGATTCAAAGGATGCCAAAGAATCCGGATATAGAGTTTGGTCATCCTTCAGATGCACCGTATTTGAGTGTATGTACTCCATCTACACATGATATGTCGACAATCAGGGGCTGGTGGGAAGAAAATCGTGAAAAGACAAGGTTATTCTACCGTTACATACTTGGTCACAATGAGGAAGCTCCTGAAATTGCAGAGCCATGGATTTGCAAGGAAATAATCAATCAGCATATGTATTCAAGTTCCATGCTGGCAATATTCCCTATTCAGGATATAATAGCAATTGACGGGAAGCTAAGGTGGAGTGAGATTGACAAAGAAAGAATCAATGTACCGAGCGATGAAAAGAACAAGTGGAAATACAGGATGATTCTACCGCTTGAAGACCTTATAGATTCAACTGATTTCAATATTGAAGTCGGCGAAATGATAGACAGATCAGGAAGAAACACAAAACTTTAATTAAAAATTCCTTTCAGATAAGCTTTAGTAATATCTGATTTGGGGTTATTAAAGAATTCCTGGGCTGGGCCTTGTTCAAGAACTTCACCAAGATACATAAAGACGACATAGTCGGCAATACGAACGGCTTGTCTAAGTATGTGAGTTACAAGGACGATAGTATATTCATCTTTAATTTCAAGGAATTTCTTTTCAATTTCCTGACTAGAGATAGGGTCAAGGGCAGAAGTAGGTTCATCGGCAAGGATAATGTCGGGGTTTACAGCGAGACCACGAGCGAGGCACAAGCGTTGTTGCTGGCCGATAGAAAGAGAAGAAGCGGGTTCTTTGAGTCTGTCTTTCACCTCATCCCAAAGGCTTGCTTGTTTTAGAAAATGCTCTACCCTTTCATCGAGTTCCTTTTTGTTTAATCCTCCGGAAATCTTCAACCCATAAGCGATATTGCCGAAAATACTCATAGGAAGCGGATAAGGGCGTTGTGAGAGAAGTCCCATTCTCTTTCTTATATTGGTAACATCACCCTTTTCGTTAAGAATTTCCTGATCGTCGATATAAATATTGCCTGATATTTTCATTTCAGGGTAAAGATCAGTCAGCCTGTTCATTGTTTTCATAAGGGTTGTTTTTCCGCAGCCTGAAGGTCCAAGTATAACAGTAATCTTATTCTTTGGAATTCTGATATTTATGTCTTTCAATATAGTATTGTCCTTAATCGACAAGTTAAGATTTTCAATATGAATTTTAGTATTAGTCTTCATAGTCAGAATTTTATTCTGTGTTTTTCAAATTTACTTGTAAATATTCTGGATAAAATACTTATGGTCAAAATTATTACTGTAAGAATAACAGCTGCAGCATAAGCTCTTGCCTTCACTTCTTCGATCGGAGAAGAAAGCTGGAAGAAAATTGAAAGGGGTAATGTAGCAGCAGGTTGATTCAGGGAAGTTGGGATATTATCAGTAAAACCGGTAGTAAAAAGGACAGCAGCGGCATCGCCTATTGCTCTTCCGAAAGAAAGGAGAACAGCAGTAACAATGCTTGGCAAACATTGACGAAGCATTACTCTGAAGGCAAAGCGGCTTTTAGTAGATCCAAGGGAAAAAGAAGCTTCGTGCAAGCCAATGGGTACACTCTTAAATCCTTCATCAATGGCACGAATCATTATTGGCAGGATAAGAATAGCGACAATAACAATACCGGCAATCAAAGAAGTTTTAATCCCAAGGAAGATCATGAGAGTAAAGCCAAAAGCACCATAAACGATTGAAGGTATTCCCCATAAAATATCGAGAATAAGGCGTATAAAATTCACCAGAGCGGTTTTGGTTTTAATCCAGACATTAAGATATAAAGAAACCGGTAACCCGATAATAAAAGCCAGAAAAGTAGCGCCTGAGGCCAGATAAAGAGATCCGATAATAGAATTTAGAATTCCGCCTTCTTTTCCAAAATAAAATCCTCCTTTAGGTGATTGGGATATCATTTCCCAACTAAGTGCGGGTATCCCTTTTCTTAAAATTCCAACAATTATAAAAAGCAAAACTAAAAAAATCAATAAAGTAGATAAATACATTAAAATGCGGAAGAATGACTCTTCAGCTTTTAACATTTTAAATCTGAGTTTTTTATTATTATCGGTACTGCTTTTCATATCGAATTATCATCATTCTGGATAAAAGATTAAATATCAATATTATCACTAACAATAAAAGAGCTGAAAACATCAAGGCTGAATCGTATCGGGGAATAGACATCATTTCACCGTAATTGTTGGCTATCAGAGCCGGTAGAGGGTATCCGGGTTGAAATATGCCAGTTGGTATCTTTGCCACATTACCAACAACCATAAGGACAGCAATCGTTTCGCCCAGGGCTCTTGACAAGCCTAATCCAACAGCAGAAATAATTCCGGGGAATGCTTTTCTCACAAGAACATGTTTTATGGTGTACCATTTGCCTGCGCCCAATGAAAGAGATGATTCAGTTAATTCTTTTGGAATAGTATTAAAAATATCAATCAGAATATTGAGTATAAAAGGGATAATCATAATAGAAAGGACAATTGCTCCTGATAAAATTGAAAATCCCGAAGTTTGAATACCAAATAATTTCTCTGACAATCCTGAAACAAAGGGGACAATTACAATAACGCCCCAGACTCCATAAATGACGGATGGGATTCCGGAAAGAATATCAATTACCGGATGCATCAATTTAAGCAATCGCGGGTGTGAATATTGAGTAAGGTGTATTGATGTTAAAATACAAATAGGTGTAGCGATCAATAAAGCAATAAAAGTAACCCAAATAGAACTGAGAATAAAAGGTAAAAACCCAAACTTCCCTGACATAGGTTTCCAATCTGAAGAAAGCAACATATCAATCAGATTATAGTCTTCGAACATCATCTCCGACTTAATAATCAGGCCGGTAAGTATTAAAAAAGGAAGTATAATAATGAAAATCAACCAGAATATCATCCATGATTGATTAATCTTATTAAAAAGGGAATTAACCTTTAAGTGTCGTGATTCAATAAAGGCCGGCATTTTGCATTAATTAATCTTTTTCATTTCTTCTGTAATTCTTAAATCAGAGAGAGGCACATATCCGGCTTTACTGACGTATGCCTGTCCTTTAGTAAGAATCCATTCAATAAAAGCAAGAACTTCTTTCTTCTGAGGTTTTCCTTTAGCCACGAAATAAAGATCTCTTGCCGGAGGAGAAGGGTAAACGCCGCTAATAATTGCTGCATTTATACTTTCAAGATTATTATAAACCTTTTCTTCGGGATCAATAGCTCCGTTGCCGTTGAAATCGATTGGTATAACCTCCAGTTTATTAAACTTACTTCTGGTTTCGATATCATATACGTAATTAACATTGTTATAGCCTATTGCAAGGATATCATTTTTAACAGCATCGGCAAGACCGGGATCTCCGAAAACGCCGGTACCTGTAAGGTCTTCCTGTTTAGCTCCCAGATATTCAGCCCACATTGAAGCAGCGCCACAAGCATCAGAGCGGGTATAAACATTCAAACGGGTATTTCCTGTTTTACCAAGCAACTGTTCCCATGTTTTAATTTCGCCTTTAAGATAAAGTTTAATCATTTCATCTTTAGTAATTCCCCGTTTCAAAATATCGCTTAAAAAAGGGTTACCGGCATTTATAGTAGGAATCACGGCATCTTTAGTAAGAGCGACATACCACACCCCCAATTCTTCTTCCTGAGGAGTAATTCCGCGTGAGAACATTCCAAGATCAACCATACCAGCAAGGGCATCAGCCATTCCTTTGCCTGCTCCACCGGCTGAAATATCAATAACGACATCAGGGTTTTCCTTTCTGAATTCGTCAGCCCATAAAACAGTTATAGGATAAAGGGCAAAAGCCCCGGATAAAGAAATATGTCCTTTTAATTGTAATTTGGAATCTTTGTTTTCTGAAACGTTACCGGGTTTACAGCTGTTAAACATTAATACAACTATAAGCGGCAGGAAGAATACCAATTTTCTCATAGGTAAGTGGTTTTTAGGTTTAATAAAAAATTATACTTGCTTAGCTTGTTTAATAGGGCAAAGCTAACGATTTTGGTTTATTTTTCAATCATGGTTTTTCTTTACCTGCAACTACTTCGTACATCTTATGTACTTCAAGATACTTAACAGCAAGCTTTTGCAAATCTTCAGATTGAATTTCCTTTAGCACTTTTAAAAAATCAGAGTAATATGTAAAATCACTATTCATCAACAGCACACTTTTAAAAGTGCCTGTAAGGGCAAAAACGCCATCTAAACTTCTAAGAGTTTCTCCAAGGAGATAATTCTTCACAGTATCCAGTTCTTCTTCTCCGACAAGCTCGTTCTGAAGCTTCTCCATCTCATAATATATTTCATTTAGAGCGGGACGGCAAAACTCGTTACCTGTTTCAGTAGCCACGAGGAAATAGGCAGCATTGGGAAATGTAATAATCGTAGAGCCAATACCATAGGTATATCCCTTATCTTCCCGAATGTTTGACATTAACCTTGAGCCAAAATATCCGCCAAGAATAGTTACCAAAATATTTAATCCATGGAAATCGGGATGATCGCGGTTGATTGTCAGTCGTCCTACCCTAACTGCTGATTGAAGAGCATCCTTTTTTTCAACAAAATGGGTTCTTATTTTATCAGGGTTGATAGAATATTCAGGTAAAGGTTGGATTAAACTATCGGGACAAGAATCGCCGAAATACTTTTCAAGCAAAAGCTTTGTTGTATCAGAATAACTACCGGAAATAATAATTTTACATTTAGCCAGATTATAGTTTTCCTTATGAAAATTTACAAACAAATCCCTTGAAAGATTGTCATAATCAGAAGCTTTATTAGTATTTGCGTAAGGATAATCATTGCCAAACAAGGCCTGTGAAAACTTCTTTTGGGCTATCGTCTTCACTTTATTATTTTCGATGATAAACCATTGTTTCTTTTTAGCAATCTGAGATTTTAATTCAGCATCGGGGAATGTTGGATATTTAATAACATCAGCAGTAACCTTTAAAACATCTTCAAGGTATTTATTTAAAGTAAATATACTTACATAGCCATAATTCTGGTCTACACTTAATTGCAGATAAGCACCTCTAAAGTCAAATGTTTCGGCTATTTGCTGTGCGGTATAATTCTTTGTTCCCTGATTCAGAAAAGCATTAGTCAATCCGGCAATAAGATTAGATTTTTGATACCAGGAGCCGGCATTAAATATGAAGTCAATAATCACCATATCCTGACTTCCGGCTTTAATTCCCCACACCTTTGCATCGTTAGGCAAAGACCATTCTTCAGGTTGTATGAAACTTATATCGGAAATACTTTTTACGGGAGGTGCAATATTTCTATTTATCATTTGATTTCTTTTTATAATAGAGGATAGAACAATTATTTCTTGTAAAGATTTTATTAGCTACTTCTTTAATTTTAGTGGCGGTAACACTTCTGTAACGATCAGCCTGAGAGTTTATCAAGCCGGCATCGCCCAATAATTCAAAAGAAGCGAGGGTTTTGGCTTTACTAAGGTATCCTATTTCAGAATAGATCAAGTTAGCTTCAACTTTATTAATAACCTTTTGAAGTTCTTCTTCAGCGATATTATCATTTTTAATAAAGTCCAGTTCTTTAAAAATAGCTTCTTCAGCCTGTTCCAATGTAACACCTTCAATCAGTTTTCCGGAAACGCTGAACAAGCCCGGATCAGCATCTCCTGAGACAAAAGCATCAAGCTCAGAAAAGAGCCCTTCATCGATTATAAGTTTTCGGTATAATCTGGATGACTGGCCGTTAGAAAGTATATCAGAAATTAGATCAGTGGCATAATAATCTTCTCCAAAGTTTTTATCCATGTGAAAAGAAACATAAATTGCATCATAGGGGACATCCCTTTCAACAGTCAAAGATCTGAATTCAGTTTGTACAGGTTCAGCCGGAATATTTTTTTCAGGTACGTTACGTCCAGGAATATCGCCAAACCATTTCTCTGCCATTTTAAATATTTCTTCTTCATCAACATTTCCGGTTACAACAAGGATTGCATTATTTGGGGCATAATGTTTAAAAAAGAAATCTTTAACATCATCAAGAACAGCGTTTTGAATATGAGATATTTCTCTTCCGATAGTAGGCCACCTGTATGGATGAACCTTATATGCAAGTTCTTGCATCAGAGGGAAAACATCGCCATAAGGCTGGTTAAGATATCTTTGTTTAAATTCTTCAATAACAACATTTCGTTGAACGTCAAGACTTTTCTCGCTAAAAGCAAGTTCCAGCATTCTATCTGACTCAAGCCAGAATCCGGTTTCAATATTTACCGCAGGGAGTGTCAGATAATAATTTGTTTTATCGGGAGTAGTATAAGCATTATTTTCACCTCCAACTTTTTGAAGAGGGCTATCATAGTCAGGAATATTTTTAGAGCCACCAAACATAAGGTGTTCAAAAAGATGAGCAAAGCCTGTCTTTTCAGGATCTTCATCTCTCGAGCCAACATTATACACAATGTTTAATGCAGCCATAGGAGTTGAACAATCTTTGTGAACAATAACCCTTAGACCGTTGTCCAGGGTAATCTTCTTAAAATCAATCATAGATTATAAAGGTTTTAGTTTTTTGACTTCTGACAAAGCAGAATTATATTCATTAATCAGTTTATTCATTAATTCACCAACCTGTAAAATTTCATTAATAAGGGAAGCTGACTGTCCTATTTCAAGTTCACCTTCAACGAGATCACCTTCAAACATACCTTTCTTAGCTCTCCCTTTGCCAAGAATATCTTTTAATTCATCAACAGAAGCACCTCTTAATTCGGCTTCTTCGACTACTTTAAAAAAATCATTTTTTATAAGTCGGACAGGAGAAAGTTGCTTCAGGACTAATTTAGTTCCTCCCTCCCCTGTTTCACAAATCAGTTTTTTAAAACCCTCATGAGCAGAAGATTCAATAGAGGAAGCAAACAAGGATCCAATTTGAACGCCTTCAGCGCCAAGCGATATAGCGGCAAGCATCTGGGTTCCGGTTACAATACCGCCTGCACTAATTAGTGGTAAAGATGTAGCTTTTCTTACAGATGGGATAAGTGACAAAGTGGTAGTTTCTTCTCTGCCATCGTGGCCACCGGCTTCAAAACCTTCTGCAACAATGGCATCCACTCCTGCTGCTTCACATTTTTCAGCAAAAATGGCACTTGAAACAACATGAGCGACCTTAATATCGTGACCATGAAGGAAGTTGGTCCATTTCTTTGGATTGCCGGCAGAGGTAAAAACAATTTTCACCCCTTCTTCAACAATAATTTCCATTAATTTATCCTGTTCAGGATAAAGCAGAGGTACGTTAACTCCAAATGGATTTGAGGTAGCAGCTTTAGTCTTTTGAATATGTTCCCGGAGAGTTTCAGGGTGCATAGAACCGGCACCAATAAGTCCCAGTCCACCGGCATTACTCACAGCAGAAGCTAAGCGCCATCCGCTGCACCAAACCATACCTCCTGCAATAACAGGGTATCTAATAGAAAACAGAGATTTTATCCTTTCCATATTATTTCTCAAAGCGCAAATATATACTGAAAAAATACAGAAGTAGAGAAAAGAGATAAATGATTAATTTATTTTACTAAAAAATCGAGCGCTTCATTCTTATTATCAAAAATAGTTAGTTTGTTTTTAACAATAAGATTATAAGAGCTTATAAGAACTTTCTTAAGACCGGTAATTCCTAAAGCAGCAGTTTTTGGAGTTCTTTTATCAAAAAGCTCTTTACCATATTCTCTGGCAACATTCATAAAATCGTTACTGATAACACCTCCCGAAAAATCATTAAGAACCAGGAAATTTTCGTCTGATTTCAAATACTCTTCCCTTGCCTGATCAAGAACCTTAATAGTATCAGCAACTGTATTGCAATCAGAATAATCGCAATACATTATTTTTTTTCCTTTGTGAATAATATA
>CAYUEI010000096.1:0-10589 GCA_964443445.1 uncultured Prolixibacteraceae bacterium
TTTATTGAAATTTCATATTGTACTTTTAAATATTGAAAAATCAATAGCTTATTCCATCTTCAATTCAATTCTCCATCTCTTTAACATCAATAGAAATGCCCCAATAGCCATATTTGTATAATTTGTCATAGTCCAACGAATTCTTTGGGTAATATAAATCTAAAGCTCTGTAATCTAATTCCCCAAAAACATCGTTTGTATCACGAATATCAATAGGTTTTTGTGTGTAAGAATATATCGACTTCAACCCAATACACCCCTTAAATACATAACTATCAATAAAATAAACATTTTCGGGAATATTTACTGTTTCAAGGTTAGTGCACCCAAAAAATAAACCTTCCTTCATTTCTCTGATTTGATCGGGAAGCCATACTTTCTTTAAACCTGTACAGTTTTCAAAAGCATAGTCGCCAATACTTTTTACTGTTTGTGGAATTGTAATACTGCTGATATACTCACATCCTGAGAATGCATTTGGTACTATTAATTTAACGGAATCTGGTATTATGAAATCGCCTTTCATTGATCCAGGGCAGTATATCAAATTTTTATTCGGACTATAATAAAGCGCCCCTTCTTTACTTTCAAAAGTATCGTTTTCTTTTTCGACATTGATGCTTGCTGAACAATTAAAAAACGATTTAAACCATATTCGAAAAACCGATGAAGGGATATTGATTAATGAAAGCTGTCTGCAATCCTGAAATGCACCATACATAATTGTTGACACCGTGTTTGGAATATTATAATTTCCAGCTTTGTTTAACTGGCAATGAATTAACACTTTCTTTTCTTTATCGAAAACCACACCATCATCAATAAGGAAGTGACTATTATCTTTATCAATCTCAATTTCCATTCTGCAACCGGCTAATGCTGTGTCATCAATAATTCTAACTGATGCAGGAATGAAAAGTTTACCTTTCAATGAATAATTATTTCCCGTTACGTCAGCAACTTTCAGATCCCTATTTTCTGGTAACGTTGAAAAATGAACTCTTCCGGTAAATGCAAACTGAGCTATAGAATCGAGTCCGGCCGGGAGTATTAATTCTTCAAGTCCATCGCATTCAGCTAATGCATATTCGCCAATCGAAGTTAAATTTAAGGGTAGAATTAAAGTTTTCAAGCTTTTCTTTGCCTTTTTGAGCCTCATGTCATAAAAGGCATATTTTGGCAGTTCATTTTTTTTATAACGACTTCTGAAATGACTATTCCAACCACCATTAGGATCAGCCCACATATAAGGATCACCATCGTATTCTGCTATTGATGCCCGGCTGAGGTCAATCTTTGCCAAGTTTGGCATTTCATCCCTCATAACTTGAAAATCATTTACATCAAGTTCACCACTGATTACGAGCTCTGTTATTTCAGCTTTTTCTTCAGGGGAAAGCATTTCAGATAAACTACCTGGAGTTAGAGTCATTACCTTCGAACCTTCTGCTTGAACGTTAAAAGTCACAAGCAGAAAAATAAATAATAAACTTGATTTTATTTTCATCGCCTTGTTAGATTGATTTAAATATCTAACGAAAAGGAAGACTCTATAGTATTTAAAATCAACTACTTTTTATTATAATCTTCAACCTTTTATTTTTCCTAATTCTGAAATCAATAAGCGATACAAAGAAGACATCATAAAGTTTTCTTCTTTCATTAATGACAATGCGAAGTTTATAAAATCTTCAGAAAAAAAAAGCCCGTAGTTAGCGTATATAGTAATTATCTTCTCAATTGAAGAATTGTTTCTTTCTTTAATATCAATCGGCAATTTTCTTTGTATAAGATTGACAAGTTTATGTCTGGCTATCTTTAATTCTTCGCGGGGATTTTCTACTAATAAAAGTTTATCAAAATAATCCTTTTCAGCTTGAGTTATTTGTTCTGATCTAAAAACAAGCAAAGTCGCATCGTCAGTAAACAATTCTCTATTCCTTGAAACAAATTTATTCAGGCTGAAATTCAAATCAGATGCTGCAAGCTCCTGCTTAATTGCATCATCAAAACCTGAAATCTCATACATTCCATCAGTGCACAATATCAAACAGTCAGATAAATTCAGGACAGAACTTTTAACATTTATTTCAGCACCATTGTATCCCAACGCATTTGTAATCCCTTCCCTTACAACCAAAGAGCCGGAGAGTGACAGCATCTTTCCTCCCCTGTCCTTCATTATTACTGCTTTCTTATCATCCTTTGTTGTTTTCTCAATGCCTTCCGGAGAAATTCTGTAAAGCCTGCTATCGCCGATATTGCAATAGTAAAAAACATTAGTTTTCAAGTCAACAACTACAGCTAAGAAGGTCGCCATCATTCCTTTGAACTCAATATTCTCCGGATTACTTACTGCCATATCTGCCTTTTTAACAGATTTAATAATCCTATCCTCTATCTCTTCCCCTTTAAATTTTTCAAATGAAGAAACAAACTCTTCACAAGCAATTTTTGATGCAACATAATCATGATGTCTAGAACCTACCCCATCAGATAGAGCAAGAATCACTAATTCCTCTTCAGCATCAACTGAGTAACATTGATAATCTCCACATTCAAATTTTTCAGAATACTTTTCTGATAATCCAACAATTGAATAATTCTGGTTCATAAATTTAATATTCAATCAACTACAGATTTTATTATCTAATTTTTATCTTTTACACAATAAATTTAAAGTTACTACGCTTAAAATATACTAACAATCCAAAAAAATACTAACAATGAAGAATGTAAAAAATGATAATCCCGTTTTTTATGGTATCGCCGCTGATCAAAAGTATCCAATTGAAATAAGTAAACAAAGAATCTACTTCAAACTAATGTTTTTAAATCCAAATATTAGTCCGAAAAAGGCAAAGCGTTACCTGAATGAAAATTTTTATTTTTTACACTTAAATTTTATCATTGAATCAATGATAAAAGAAATTGAAACATGGTCGGGCGAAGAAAGTCAGAAAAGTGATAAACTACACCTTGAAATGCAGTTACTTGAAAAGATTGAACTCTGGATAAATGAGTTCTCTTTGCCTCTGCCTGAAGAAATTTGTGAATTAGCAAAGATTGCAGGCCTTTCTGAGTCAGTTTTGTTTAAAGGGCTATATTCCCTCTATTTGTCAGGAAAGTTCTCTCACGAGTCTATAATCGACTTCCTAAGCAAATATTCAAACAATATGTCAGACCGACTAATTGATAATCTGCTTGACAAATTAAATTCTACCAAGCCGAAAAGAAGTGATATATTTAAAAATATATTTTCTAAAGTTGCTATATTCTAAAATCGCTATAATGTACGACGAGAAGAGACTTGATAGATTTATTACACAGCAAGAAGCTGTTTACAAAACGGTTGTTGAAGAACTTAAACGTGGAGAAAAGAGAACTCATTGTATGTGGTATATATTTCCGCAGGTCAAAGGTTTAGGACACAGTACTGCAAATAATTTCTACAGCATTTCAGGTCCGATTGAAGCGAAGGCCTATCTATCCCACCCTATTCTTGGTAAACGACTAATTGAGTGTTGCGAGTTGCTTTTGAAAATCGAAGGTAAAAAGGTTGATCAGATCTTCGGTTATCCCGACGACTTAAAGCTAAGATCGTGCATGACTTTATTTGATTTTGTATCTCCTGAAACGAAGGTATTTGATGCTGTTTTGAAGAAATATTTCAATGGTGCAAGGGATATGAAGAGTTTGGAATTGTTGGAGTAATTGAAATCACATAATATACTAACCCCTCTCCCTCTTCAAAAACAAATCAAGCAAATAAAGCAGCGAAAAGGCAATCAATATTGAAATCGTTCCCGGGTTTATCAAAAGACCGGAGATCATATCAATTGTTTGTAATACTTTGTCGTTGCTGCTCAAATCAGACCAGGAAATGATTAGTGTATACAAAGAAAGTAAAACACACAGGCAGATATATATTATCTGTGGAACTAAAAACAAAATATCTCCTGATCTTGTTGCGATTACCTTCTTTTCATCTGATAATGCAATCTTTTCAAGAATTTCATTTGTGAAATTGGGGTTCTCAATTTTCTTAAAATCAGACGATATTATCTCTCTGATGAATTCTTTGTCCGTTAGTTTCATATCAATTCCTTTAATTCTTGTTTTAGTGAAACACTGAGTCCTTCGTATAACTTTGCCCTTGCCCTCTGTAGTATTACCTTTAAATAGTTTTTGTCCTTTTTTACAATATTGGAGATTTCAGATAAGCTCATTTCCTCAAAGAAATAGAGTGTAAGCACTGTGTAATCAAGCTCATTCAGCTTTTCTAATGCCTGTCCTATCAGCAGTTTTCGGTCGTGTTCATTCAAACTTTTAATTTCATTCTCAATGTGGTTATTTCCTAAGGTATCGGCCAGACGATCATTAATTTCAACAGAGATGTGCTTCTTGTGCCTCATTGAAGAAATAGCAGTGTTATAAACAATGCTGTAAAACCACGTAGAAAAACGGCTTTCATTCTTGAATTTATCCAATCCCTTGAATGCTTTGACAAAAGAGTCCTGAACTATCTCTTCAGAATCAAGCTCATTTTTAGTGATTTTAAGGGCAATATTAAAAGCCAAATCTTTGTATTTGTCAATTAATGCGGAATAATCACAATTCTGATCGATATTTAGGTTAGTCGACATAGACGCTCAATGATCTATTCGGTTTTTGATTTGTGGAAATATACAAGTAATGCACCACAAAAAACCAAAATCATTGTTGAATATGCAACTAAATCAGGTATGTCTAACAACAAGTTCAATAAATAACCGACAAATATACCCAGAGCAGCGCCTATTAACATCAATCCGGTTTTTAAACTGCCTTTCTGATTGCTGTCTTGTAGGTATTTTGGTTTTTCATCAATTTTTGACGGATCCAGTCCTTTTTCCATCAAGCCAACTTTTTCTTTAATTTTTAGCTGTTTACCTTTGTATTCAAGATATAACATGAAACTTACGAAAGCCATTCCAAATATTGGAATCATGTATTGAAAATTTCCCATATCATTTATTTTTTTAATTTATTTATTAGACGCAGCCAGTAATCAACCGGTATCAAAATATAGAAAATATTATTTTACCATACTTGAGTCCCGAAGGGACTGAAAGAATTATGATAGCACATTGCTGTTTTAAGCCACAGAGTGGCGACAGTATGGTAGCAATGAACATCAACCCAAACCAACCTTCAAGTTCCGTAGGAACGACAGTATTTTACCGAACATATATTTCAAAGGAACTAAAAGGATAGTGTAATACAAAAAACAAATCCCGCACATCATTCCTGATGTCCGGGATTTATATACTATAACATTCAAAAATGAAGTTATAGAAATATATTAATAGGTTTATTTTAGGCTTTCTGTCCTTTTGATTCGTTAACAAATGCTAAACCAACTGCTACGAAAAATATTACTGCTGCGATTCCAAAGTATAACATGATGTTTAGTTTTAAATTGTTTGATGATTCAAAAATATGGCGATTTTTCTTAATAAAAAAGGGCATTTGAGCCGGTTTTTATGAACTGCCGGAATAACTTGACGAACGGTGGAATTGATGTGATTTATGAATAAAAAAAACGTTTCACATTTCGGGTTTATTAAAAAACAATAAACCCGAATGTAAAACGCCAAATAGTTAACTAAACCTAAATCTATAAAGTGGAATACGGTAGTTTTGTCCAGTCTGATGACGCTTCATCCCAACCTTCGTTTTGTTCAAGCATACCTTCTGACAATGTTATTTGTGAATCGGGTATCTTCCAGAAACCTTTTGTAGCATTGTAACGTGTCATAAAATCATACGCTCCGTCAAATGCATAAAAATCAGCAACCCCTCTGTTTGTGATTGCCTGACCAATTTGGTTTGTAACAATCTGTTGTACATCTCCCCAACGGCGAAGATCATTCCATCGTAATGCCTCAAAGCACAATTCGTAACGGCGCTCTTTCTTCAAAGCATCGAGAGAATAAGCGATATCAGGTAAACCTGCGCGTGAACGAACCTTATTAAGGCCTGTGGCAGTGCCTGTCATTTCAGAGTGCATCAACAACACATCAGCAAAGCGAATTAAAATTAGGCTTTGTGTAAGTCCTAACTGTTTATCGTTTTGACCTCCGTAGAAATATGCATATGATTGATAGAGAGTGCCGCTTTCATCATAAGCTCCAATGCCCAGATATTTTTTGCACAACAATCCTGTGTTTTCAACCTCTTTTGTTGGATCTCCGGCATAATTTGGCAATTCAACTGCTTTATCGCAAATAGAACCTTCACGACGATAATCTCCGGCATAGTCAGGATCTGTAGCCCATTCAGCCCAAAGCTTACTGCTTGCAGGACCGTTAGAGTACCCTGTTGGAATAAAAGGATATGCTTTTGAATCACCGGCTTTTCTCGGATTAAAAAATTCTACTATACGATTGGCGTATCCTGAAGAATACGGGTGGTCACCTCCTGAAAATTCAGTAGTATTGGAAAAATTCAAAGCGAATAAAATCTCCTGATTATTGTCGCCTGCCCATTCAAGACCTTTGTCCTTAGCATATTCATAATAAGGAGCAGTGTTTGGGTTTGTATAGGGCCACAAGTTACGTTGATCTGAAATGAGGTCATGTCCACTGTTGTTGACACAATCTTCAAGATATGCAATTACATCAGATTTCCCGATTTTCTTATCTGATCCGGCTACAGGAAGTTCAGTTTTACCATAGAAGCCTGTGTAGAAAAGGTAAACACGAGCCATCAGAGCCTCTGCCGACCATTTTGTAGCATGTCCCAATTCAAAATCAGGATATTTTGTTGCAGGGAAATACCCGATAGCCTTAACAAGGTCGGAAGCTATCTGAGCATAGATTTCTTCGGCAGGAGTCTTTGGAAGGTTCTTTGGTACTGTTTCCAGAATCAAAGGTACTGAACCAAACATCTGAACCATATCGAAATAGAAGAAAGCACGCAGAAAATGGGCTTCTCCTAAAAGCTGTTCCTTCTTTCCATTAACTGTCCAGCTTTGTACATTATCCATGGTTGAGATTGCATTATTGGCACGGAAAATGCCCCTGTAACGCATAGTCCACGTATTTTCGAACCAGCTTACTTTACTGTTAATCAAACGGTCGGCACTTTGAGCAGTACGATTACTTGTACTTCCTCCACCAACACGGTCGTCGCTTGCCATTTCATAGATAAAGAACGGATTATCATCAGGACTGGCAACAGTATTGTTCATAGTACTGTAGATTCCTGTAATCATCTGAACAGCATCGGTCTGAGTAAATGGGAAGTTCGATGTGTCTTTCTTGGTATAATTTTCTGTATCAAGAAAAGATTCACATCCGGCCAACAAAAGCGTAAGGGCTAATATGCTATATTTTATTCGTTTCATATTTGTTTTCTTTTTTAAAATACAATGTTAATACCACCTAAAATTGTTTTTGGACTTGGATAATACCCTATGTCAATACCTGAAGCCCAACTTTCACTGTTACCGTAACCTACTTCAGGATCGAAGCCTGAATATTTGGTGAAAGTGAAAAGATTCTGAGCAGTTATATAGATTCTGAATTTCTGAAGAGGCAACTTTTTGATGACACTCTTAAGATCGTAGCCAATTGAAATGTTTGATATCTTAACATAGTCACCATCTTCAATATACAAGTCGGAAAGTTCTTTAAAGTTGGTATTCTTTCCATGAGTGAAAGCAGGATAACGGTTTGTTGAGCCCTCGCCTGTCCAGTATTTTGTGTATACTTCGTTAGTGTAGTTATTGTTAGGTGAATTTGAAAATTCCCTGTAGCATTTTGCAATCTGTTGTCCAAAAGCGCCGTAAGCATTTATACTCAGGTCTATTCCCTTAAATGAGCAGTTGAAGTTGAAGCCCATGGTGAACTTAGGATGAGGATTACCAATCATAACTTTATCTTCATCATCAATAACTTTATCACCATTGCTATTAACAAAGATCAGGTCGCCCGGAACAACAGAATCCTGAAGGGCAATACCTCCATCTTTAAAAAACTGATCGATCTGTGACTGGTTTTGAAATACACCTGCTGTTTTATAACCCCAGAAATAACCCATAGGATAACCAACCTCAACGCGATAAAGCTCATCTGTATTTTGAGCAAGAACGTTTTCAGCACCATGTATTATACCCTCTTCATTAGCAATACGGGTAACTTTATTATTATTGTTGGCAAGACTCAGACCTGCACTGTATTTGAATTTATCGATACTCTTATTCAGACTAAGGGCAATTTCAAAACCTTTATTTTCAACATCTCCACCGTTGATAAAAGGAGCACCAGTTCCGTAGGAAGCCAACTGAGGGGCAACCACCAGCCAGTCTTTCGTTGTCTTGTTATACCAGTCGAAAGTAAGAGTGAGCTGTGAATTAAAGAAATGGGCATCGAAACCTAAGTCGAGCTGTTCTGATGTTTCCCATGTCACATCTTCATTAGGAAGAATGTCAGGATAAGCACCAATGCTCGGATCGCTTTTATCGCTGAAATAATAATAGCTGTCGCTGTTAAAAGCTATAGTAGCAAGGTATTGGAAATTGTCGATATCGGCATTACCATTTTGTCCCCAGTTGGCACGCAACTTAAGGAAGTTCATAACACCTGTGGCAGGTTTCATAAAATCTTCGTTAGTCATTACCCAACCGGCTGAAATTGAAGGGAAATAACCCCAGCGGTGTCCTCTTGCAAAATTTGAAGAACCATCGGCACGCATAACCAACGATGCCATGTAAGTTTCATTATAGTTGTAGTTTACACGACCAAAGAATGAAGCCAATCCGCCTGCAGTATTTGGAGAACCTGAAATTCTGGTATCAGTAGTGTTTAGTCCCTGAGAGTTACTAATAAAAGCATGTTCAAACGATCCGGGGAACAATGAATTTGAGTTGGTAACAGAAAGTTGGTTTCCGTAACCCCATTTTTCAACCGATTGTCCTACAAGGAAGTCGATATGATGTTTGTTTATAGAAGTAACATAGTTTAATGTATTTTCCCAAGTCCATTTAGTGCTATATGATTGCGTTTGAGTAATATCATCAGTCAGATTTGAATTATCGGATGAAAGTTCGTAAACAGGAACATAACTGCGATAATCACTATGGAAAAACTGATAACCGGCATTGCTTCTGAATTTAAGCTCTTTTATCGGAGAAATCTCTACAAAGGCATTGGCTTGAAGTCTTCTGCTATTTGTGTTCTTTTGGCTATGATTAACACTAATCTTAGCCAGTGGATTTACAAGTCGCTGATCAAAATCCCAACCTGTAGCAACCATATCTTTATAAATAAAGAAATCACCATCACTGTTGTAAGCCGGTAATAAAGGAGAAGCAATAAGAAGGTCACGAACGTTGTTGTTATATATTCCACCAATATTTAAACCTGATTTATTCGAAGAAGTAAATGTTACGTTCTCTCCAAAAGTGATGATAGAGCGATCATTTTTCTTAAGAAGAGTATGGTCTGAATTTATGTGAACAGTATAACGTTCAAATTTAGGAATAGCTGTCTTCCCTATTGTCCCTTCCTGTCCAAGATAAGAAAAACCCATTGCAACTCTCGACATTTCACTACCACCGGAAATATTCACTGAATGATTGCTGATAGGAGCATTAATATTTTTCGATTCTTCAAGCCAGTTAGTTCCATTCCATGAACCATCAATTATTTGTTGATAAAGATTTGGAACAAGAGTTTTAAAATCATATTCTTTTGCACCGGAAGATACAAGGGTAGAATTTACAATTTCCATATATTGTTTGGCATTCAGCGTTTCAATGCCATTTGTACTTGCATTCTGAACACCGGTATAGCCATCATAGCTTATAACAAAATTACCTGCCTTACCTTTTCTTGTTGTTACAAGAATAACACCGTTTGCAGCTCTGGCTCCATATATAGCAGAAGAAGCAGCATCCTTCAGGATATCTATTGATTCTATATCACTTTGATTCAAAGATTCAAGAGAACCACCGGCAACACCATCAATAACTACCAAAGGATCAGATGAACCTGTGGTTCCAAGTCCTCTGATATTGATTTTATACCCCTCGCCCGGTTGGCCTGAGCGCTGAACAATATTAACTCCGGGAGCTAAACTTTGTAAAGCACCGAGAGCATCAACAGAATTTCTTTTGGCTAGACTTTCGCCATCAACCTGAATAGTAGAACCGGTAACAAGTTTCTTCTTTTGAACGCCATATCCGATAGCCACAACTTCTTCAAGTCCAATGGCATCTTCAGACATTACCACGTTGATTATTTCTTGTGTTTTAATAGCAATTTCCTGCGTTTTATAACCAATGAAAGAAAAAACAAGGATTTGATCGGCCGATGCAGATGGAATCGAATATTCGCCGTTTATATCAGTAATAGTGCCAATGCTGGTACCTTTAACATATATTGTAGCCCCGGGAATTGGTTCACCCGATTCAGAAAGAACCTTTCCTTTAACAGATTTCGACTGGCTGCTTTTTTCATTTTCTTCCCCATTGGTAAGGATAATGTGTTTATCTTTAACTACATATTCCACCCCGGAGTCGTTGAATAATTCATCCAGTATAG
>CAYUEI010000097.1:0-10472 GCA_964443445.1 uncultured Prolixibacteraceae bacterium
GCAACGGACTGAAAATCCGTGTGTCCCCGGTTCGATTCCTGGTGGCACCACATAAGGAGAGTATTTACTCTCCTTTTTTTTTGGATAATTTGTATTCCAAAAAATTCCTATTAATTCCTACATTTGTTTTATGATTGATCAGGGAACTATAGAAAGGATAATTGATGCTGCCAACATAGTTGAAGTGGTTCAGGATTTCGTTTCACTCAAGAAAAGGGGCGTCAACTATATAGGGAACTGTCCGTTTCATAACGAAAAGACACCTTCATTTACCGTATCACCCAGCAAACAGATATATAAGTGTTTTGGATGCGGAAAGGGTGGTAGTTCGGTAAACTTCATAATGGAGCATGAGCATATATCTTACTTCGAAGCTTTAAAATACCTTGCCAGTAAATTTCATATTGAAGTTACCGAGGAAGAGGAGTCGGCCGAGAGCATTGCCCTCAGGAACAAACATGAAAGCTTAATGATAGTTTCAAATTATGCATGTGAGTATTTTGCAGCTTTTTTGCATAATGAAAATGAAGGTCGGATTATTGGATTAAGTTACTTCAGGGAAAGAGGAATCAGAGATGATATCATCAGGAAATTTCAATTGGGGTATTGTCCTGATCAAAAAGATATGTTCACGAAGACAGCTCTAAAGCAGGGCTATAAAATGGAGTTTCTGGAAGAAACCGGTCTTACGGTAAGAAAAGATGATTGGATGAGAGACAGGTTTGCCGGCAGGGTAATTTTTCCTTTTCATAATCTGGCAGGCAGGGTTATAGCTTTTGGGGGCAGGGTTTTAAAGACAGATCCCAAGGTGGCGAAATATCTTAATTCGCCTGAGTCCGAGATATATCATAAGAGTAAGGTATTGTATGGTATTTACTTTGCGAAGAACAGTATTTCAAGATCTGATAAATGTTATCTTGTTGAGGGGTATACAGATGTGATTTCCTTTCATCAGTCGGGTATTGAAAATGTAGTAGCTTCATCAGGGACATCATTAACCACTGAGCAGATAAGAATGATCAGAAGGTTCACATCCAACATTACAATAATTTATGATGGTGATCCAGCAGGGATAAAAGCTTCTCTCCGGGGAATTGATATGGTACTTGAAGAAGGAATAAATGTAAAAGTAGTTCCCCTTCCGGAGGGTGAGGATCCCGATTCATTTGCACGTTCAATGAATTCTTCCTCTTTGATTGAATATATTTCAAAGAATGAGACCGATTTCATTAGATTTAAGACACAATTACTCCTAAAGGATACGTCTAATGACCCTGTGGCAAGAGCTCGCTTAATTAACGATATTGTCAATTCAATTTCAGTTATTCCGGATACGATAACCCGGTCTGTTTATATTAAAGAATGTAGCAATATGCTTGAAGTGTCCGAAGATATTTTGTATTCTGAGGTCAGGAAGATTAAATATAAACTTTCAGGAGAAGAAATTGAAAAAGAAAGAAGGGAGCTTATAAGAAAGGCAGCAGCTCCAAAACAAGCCCCTATCGTTGATACTACAAAAAATCTATGTGAGACAGAAGAAAAAGCATTACTGAGGGTTTTGATAAGATATTTTAATTTTGACTTGTTTTCTATCGAGAATCCGGACACCAATGAGATAGAGGTAATAAAAGTTGGTGATTTTATAATTTCAGAGATTGAAAATGATAATCTGATTTCTACGGATGAAGTTATTAGAAAAATCATCAATGAATTTAAAGCGCAGTATAAAGAAGAATTTTTTAATCCCGAGAAATACTTTACTTCACATGCCGACAGGGATATAAGTAGTTTGGTCAGTGGGTTGCTTTTTGATAAATATATAGAAAGCGTCATTTGGAAGAGGAAGGGTGCTTATATAGAGGATGAGAATGAAATTTTGCATATCATAGTACCTCGTTTGGTTGAAGAATACAAATTGAGACATGTGAAACTCATGATTAATAATTTGCTTCAGGAATTAGGAAAATTAAATTCGAACGATGATATTGAAAGAATAATTGAAATCCAAACTACTATTTCTAATCTAAATAAAGTTGAAAAAGAGCTTTCAAAGAAGTTAGGGAAAAGAGCTATAACATCATAATTTAAAACGATGAGAACATTATATATAAATGACAGGGAAAAGATTGATAAAATTATCAGGTCTTGCCGTACTTGCTTCTTAGGATTATGTGATGATGATTTGAATCCCTATGTAGTTCCTATGAATTTTGGTTTAGACGGGGATTTCATATATATGCATTCAGCTCAGGAAGGCAGGAAGTGGGAGATGATGAATAAAAACACAAAAGCGTGTGTTACCTTTTTATCGGGCGATACTATTGTTCATCAGAACGAAGAAGTGGCCTGTAGTTGGAGAGTGAGATCAAAGTCGGTTATTGCAGAAGGGGAGTTGGAATTTATTGATGACTATGATGAAAAGGAAAAAGCCTTAAAGATTTTCATGGGTCAGTATAGTGACAAAGAATTTTCATTTAATGCCCCGGCAGTAAAGAATGTTGGAATTTTCAGATTGAAGATTATTAAAATTTGCGGAAAAGAATTTGGTGCAAAGGCAGTTACTCCATGGAACAGTTAATTAAAGATTTTGAAGGAAAAGATAAATAATGTATTAATTACAGGAGTCTCCGGGGCATTAGGATCCAGAGTTGTAATTGATTTATTGCAGAATGGATTTAAAGTTCGCGCGTTATACCGTAATAAAAAAACCATTGAAAACTTCTACCGTAACATTAAAAATTACACTTTATATCCTGATGAAATATATTCACAGATAGAATGGGCAGAAGGTGATGTTACTGATTATATTTCAATATTAAATTCTGTAGAAGGAGTTGATATAGTTTGTCATTGCGCAGCATTGGTTTCTTTCAGAACAGAGGATTTTCAATTATTAAAGGAAATCAATGTTGGAGGGACTGCAAACATTGTTGATGCTTGTCTTGAAAAGGGAGTAAGGAAAATATGCCATATCAGCTCGATTGCCGCTTTGGGCAGAGATATTGACGGATATATTTCAGATGAAAAAAGCTTTTTTATACCCGGGAAAAAACATTCTGGCTACAGTAACAGCAAATATCTTTCTGAAATGGAGATATGGAGGGGAATTCATGAAGGTCTTGAATGTGTAATCCTGAACCCATCAGTAATTCTGTCGCCCGGCGATTGGTCTTCAGGGAATTCAGGTTTTTATAATAGCATTTACAAAGGGTTAAAGTTTTATACACCGGGGAGTACAGGATTTGTAGATGTTAAAGATATTTCCGGAATCATAATTAAATTGATGGAAGATGATGTTTGGGATAAATGTGTAAATGAAAGGTTTGTGCTGAACAGTTCAAATTTAACTTACAAGGAATTCTTCAGTAAAGTAGCTGCTTCTCTTAATTTAAAAGCTCCGGAAATAAAAGTAAACAAGGTAGTTCTTGGTATCTTCCGGAGGTTGTTATTTTTACTGAGTATAATATCAGGGAAACCGCCTTTAATAAGCAAAGAGACAGCTGAGACATCTTTCAGGTCGACTGCATATGATGGGTCTAAAATTACAAAAAGGCTTGCTTTTGAATACGAGGATATTGATAAAACGATAAAAGAGTTGGGTACTATGTATTTGGAATCAGTAGTAAAAAGAAAATTTCAAAAATAAAAAAAAGTGCCATTTCAAATATAATAAGCAATGGCACTTCTAAGTATTTAAAGTAGCTTCTTTACAAATTACAATCCGAAAGCAGCTTTAACATTATCCACATAGTCAAGTTTTTCCCATGTAAAAAGTTCAACTTCTTTTTCGAAGTTTTTATGGTAAGGTGATTTGAATTTTTTCACTATTAATTTTGGCTCTCTTCCCATGTGTCCATAAGCAGCAGTTTCTTCATAAATAGGATTTCTCAATTTCAATCTTTCTTCAATTGCTTTAGGGCGCATATCAAATATATTAGCAACTTTATCGGCAATCTGGCTATCGCTTATATTCACATTTGATTTTCCATATGTGTTGACGAAGATATTCATTGGCTTAGCAACTCCGATAGCGTAAGCGACCTGTACAAGAATTTCGTCGGCAACACCTGCTGCAACAAGGTTCTTGGCAATATGGCGGCATGCATAAGCGGCAGAGCGGTCAACTTTGGAAGGATCTTTTCCTGAAAAAGCGCCTCCACCATGAGCTCCTTTACCTCCATAAGTATCGACAATTATTTTGCGGCCTGTGAGTCCGGTGTCTCCATGGGGGCCTCCAATAACAAATTTTCCTGTAGGATTGACGTGATAAATGATTTTGTCATCGAACATGTCCTTAACCCTTTCAGGTAAAGTATTTAGAACTCTTGGTATAAGTATATTAATCACATCTTCTCTGATTTTTCCAATCATTAATTCATCAGCCTTAAGTTGTGATTTAGTAGATGTATCAGAAGGATTTATGAATTCATCGTGTTGAGTTGAAATGACAATAGTATTAATTCTTTCGGGTTCGCCATTATCGTCATACTCAATAGTTACCTGTGATTTTGAATCAGGGCGAAGATAAGTCATTACCTTTCCTTCACGTCTGATAGCAGCAAGTTCAATGAGAAGTTTATGCGATAGCTCAAGAGAAAGGGGCATGTAATTATCTGTTTCTTTAGATGCATATCCAAACATCATGCCCTGGTCGCCGGCACCCTGGTCCATTGGGTCATTACGCATAACTCCCCTGTTTATATCCGGGCTTTGTTCGTGTATCGAAGAAAATACTCCGCAGGAGTCACCATCAAACCTGTATTCGGCTTTAGTATATCCAATGCGGTTAATAACTTCACGCGCAATTTCCTGTACATCAATGTACGTTTTAGTTTTTACTTCACCGGCTAAAACTACTTGTCCGGTTGTTACTAATGTTTCACATGCTACTTTTGATTCAGGATCGAAAGCAATAAATTTGTCAAGAATAGCATCGGAAATCTGATCTGCGACCTTGTCGGGATGTCCTTCTGAAACTGATTCAGATGTAAATAAATAACTCATAATACAATTTTTTAACGTTGTAAACTATTAATATCTATATATGAGTGGAAGAATTGAAAAAGATGTGCAATCGTGATTTACTACGAATGCTTTAGCATTTTTTTCTGTGGTTGCAATCATTCACAAATCTATCCACAATGAGGGAGCAAATATAGAAAAATATATTTTAGATTCTATAAGGGAATTGAGAAAAGATAAAGATATAATAGATATATTAATCTGTAGTTATATTGATCTTTAATGATTTACTCAAACGTTTGCAATATTTTAAATCTTCAATTGTTATTTTGCCATAGAAAGAGAATAAAAAACAATCATCTTTTTCATTTATGAAGATGTGAACTTCGTCCATATTATTTTTTTCACCCAAGCCGAACATTCTGAAATGCTCGTTAATATTGCCGCCATCGGAATTAATATTGTACTCTTCAGGATTCATTTCAAAATATTCATTTTCGTTAAACACCTTGATTATTTTATCTGTAACATCCTGTGAGCTTAATTTTCCTTCATTATGGTCGTAAGAAATGAATCGAACCTTGTCCATTTTATAGATTACTTTCTTTGATTCATCGTCGAGGAATATTTCAAAGGGTTTAATGACAGATTTAGAGAAACTAAGATAAGTAACACCTTCTTTTCCGGTGAAGAGGTTATAAATTTTATCAGATTTACTTTCAGCATGAACAAAAAGCGAAGAAAGCATTGCAGCTAAAATTATTCCAACTTTAAGTATTGTATTCATTGTTTTTATGATATTTATTTTGTTTCAATTAATTAGCAGCAGATAAAGAAAGACCTTCAGGTTTCATTATCCAGTATGAGTTAACCATGTCACCCCCCCATGTTCCTGAAGTGTTTTCAATGTCTTTTATTAATGGCAAAATGCTTTCGTCTAAGTAAATTACTTTTCCGTCAGGTACTTTTAATGTGAGTATGCATTTTTGTGATCTCCATTTTTCGTGGTTATTTAGAAGGAAATAAGGGTCGAACATGAGTTTTGAGCCATCCAGGCTGTAATTATATTCAATATTCTTAGCATTTTTTTCAGCTGCTTTAACATTGTTCCCTTTTGAAGTCTTCTTAATTACTAGCTCAATATTGCTGTTTCCGCTCTTTTCGATTCTTAAAACAGGATTGGCAGCTATCACTTCATTACCGTTATGATCGATAACCTTTAGATTATTGATTTCATATTTAGGTTCTGAAACCACTCCTGTTGCATATTCTTTCGAGGAAATAAAAATCGTATCAGAACTTACACTCAACAGAGAACTATCTTCAATATTCGTGCTGGTACTAAATACATTTACTGCTCCTACAACTGAAGCAATTGCAATTATAACTCCAATGAACCAAATGCCAAGTGATGAAAATATTACTGATTTGTTGTTAGAATTATAATTGAAAATTAGTTTAGTTCCTGCATATATGAAAAGTAAAATTGGAATACCAACGATTATCAATAAAGCAAGCATCAGAGTAGATAAAGTACTGTTTGTGAAAAAGTGATTCAAAAATGAATAAGAACCATATTCGTGAAAAAATCCGGGAAGCATACCAATCATTTTAGTTGAAACAAATATGCTCACTATAAGTCCGGCCAAAGCAATGAATCCAAAGAAAACCAATATTATTCCAATAATTTTGCTTATTAAACCGGGAGAATTATTTTCTGAATTTCTAGTTGGGGCAGCATATCTGATATTTCTCCTGGAATCTTTTACAGAACTTCCTTTGGCAGGGTCTTGTTCATTCATTTCCTCTTTTACCGAGCGTCCAATATTTTCAATATTAATTGGTTCTCCCTTCATTTCAAGTCTTTGAGATGTTGTTCTAGCTTTAGGAACAGCAATCCACAAAATAATATATGCCGGTAATAATATTCCTGAAGTAACGAATAACAGGATTATAAAAATTATCCTCATCAATATCTTATCCATGTTGAAGTAATGTGCTAATCCGCTGCATACTCCCCCAATCACCCTCGAATCAGGGTCACGATAAAGTCTTTTTGCTCTTGAGTAATAATTACGTTGATTGACAGGATTATCAATACTGCTTTTTTCCCGGGAAGTGTTTTCATCATTGCTTGAAAATTCTTCAGGTGATCCCATGACAGAAATTACTTCATCAACCATAGTCAGGTTGATAATATTTTGGCTTTCTGTTATTCTTTCGCTGAAAAGCTCTGCTATTCTTGATTCAATATCAAAAACAATTTCATGTCCTTCGTTTTCTTTATTGAAATACTCACTAACTCTGACTAAGTAGGTTTTTAATTTATCATAAGCATCTTCATCAATATTGAATACAGTGCCACTGATATTTATTGTTATTGTACGGTTCATATTATTTAGAATTTTTAATTGTTTCAACTGCATTTAAAATTTCACTCCATGATACTTCCATTTCGGACAAAGCCTTATGCCCGGTTTCCGTAAGCTCATAATATTTTCTTGGGGGTCCTTGTAGCGATTCTTCCCAACGGTAATTCAGTACTCCGATATTTTTTAATCTTGTCAGAAGAGGATAAAGAGTTCCTTCAACAACAATCAGATTAGCTTTTTTTAATTCATTAATAATATCAGGAGCGTAGGAATGTTTTTTAGAAAGAATTTCCAGAATACAATAATCCAGAATTCCTTTTCTCATTTGCGCTTTTGTGTTTTCAATGTTCATGTTCAAGATTTTAATAAACTTAAATCAAATGTACAATTGTATAGAGTACTATGCAAAGCAAAGTAGTATGTTAGTAATAAAATTATCGGTAAAAAGCATTAATCAGGAGGTAAATTGATTTTTTACATATAAGTTATTGTTTTTTATAAACTTAAAATAGTAGTGAGGATTTTAAACATTAATAAAAAGTTCAAGTATTTAATATTACTTTACAATATTTATGCTTCGGTTATTGAAAAAATTGCTAAATTAGATTGGCGGTTGAAATTTTTAATGTAATTTCGGTGTAAATAAATAAAAGTATTTTTCTAATCCGATCTTAACGGAATATTATGCAAGACACAAATGATTCATTAATTTTTGTTGTTGAAGATAACAGGGTTTATAACAAATTGATAGTTAGTTATTTGAAAACAAATAAATTTTCTAATGTTATGCCTTTTTATTCCGGGGAAGATGCTATCAACAATTTATACCGCAATCCCGACATAATAATACAGGACTTTCTTTTAGATGGGATGAATGGGATCGATGTATTAAAAAAGGCAAAAGATCAAAACCCAAATATCGAATTTATATTTTTATCAGGTCAGGATAACATAGATGTTGCAATTAACACTATGAAATATGGTGCATACGACTATATTGTAAAAGATCAGATGGCCCTGAAAAAAATGGTAAATAAGATTAATAAAATACAGTCAGTTAATAAACTTGTTAAATCTAATAAGAGATACAGATCAGGGGTGATAATCTTCTTTGTTGTTATTGTAATTATTATCCTGCTTGTTCTGGCATTTACTTTCCTGTTTTCAGGTAATTCATAAGAAGAGGTTTTTTTAATAAAATATAGGGTTATGAACATTCATAACCCTTTTCTTTTATATGATATTTAAGATTAAAACTTTTTTAAACGTTTGATAAACCTTTTAAGGAATAATTCTTCATCGAGGGTGTTTGCGTATCGTAAAGGTTTTCCTTTTGAAGTTTTAAAAATACTTCCCATTGATGTTCCTCTGATTTCAATATCGGCTGAGGTATCTATCAGATGCGCGATCTCCGGACAGTCAAGATACAATGCAGGAAGCACATCCCACATATAATATTTCTTGTGACTGTCGAGTGATAATAAAAACATATCATGTACAAGTGATGATAAAGTCTTCCTGGAATTTTTCTTTAAGGAATAAAGCAGGTAATCATCAATAGGAATTAAGTTGCAGGCATCAAGAGGAAATAAAATTATTTTTATACCTGAATGAATAAGTTTTCTGGCTGATTCAGGATCACTGAAGATATTCCATTCAGCACTACCATCGTGATCAGGTGATATTACATTCCCATCAGCAAGAAATGCCCCGGCCATCCAAATGATCCTATCAATTTTATCCTTTACTTCAGGATATTTTTCAATGGTATTTACCAGATTGATAGCAGGTCCTGTAGCAATAACAGTTGTGTTTTCTTTTTCTGATAAAATTGTTTTTGCCGTAAATTCTGCAGCCTCATCATTGCAACGTAAAGAAAAGTCGGGAGTGGTGTTTTTAAGAATCTCCAGAGAATTTACTAATTTACCTCTCTCTCTCCATTTTACAGGAAAGACATTGGCAATCTTTAAACTACTGACTGCAATCTTTATTTTATCTTCTGAGAAAAGGTTTAATATTCTTAATGTACTTTCTACAGCATTTTTTGAATAACAATTTCCATTGCTTATGGAAATACCTGTAAGCCTGTATTTTTTTAATGTCAGTATTATTATCAATGAAACAAGATCGTCTATTGAACCATCCTGATCAAAGAAAACCGGTTTTTTGATTAAGCTTCTCTTTTCCTTTTGCATCAAACTTACATTTAGTAAGATATGCAAATTTAAAAAAAACATGGTTGAATACTTAATTATATATAGATAAATTAAAAATTATAAGATAAATAGATAAAAAGGGTGGCATAGAAGCCACCCTGAAGTTGAATTTATTGATCTTCGACTTAAATAATGGAGTTAAATACTCTTAAATCATTATTTTAAAACCGAAAGGAGTTTCTACAAATAATATATCATTGTACCTGAACATCGGATGATTATTTACCCATACCCTGTGACATCCCCTTGGAAGAACTCTTAAGTATTGAGGAGGATCAACCCTGTAATATCCAAAAGGACTTGCCATATAAAAGTTCCCTTTATAAAAGATATATCCATCACCGTCAAGTTGTACCATCACTGCTTTTCTTGGGAGTTTTCTAAAGATAACCGGATGGTGATTCCAATTCTTATGGTCGTCCCATTTTTTATTATTATAGTGATTGTGTCTATGTTCTATGTTATCCCCATATTTTTTATGTGAATATTCTTTATCCTTAAAGTGATCCTTTTTATGGTCAAAGTTATAGTCTTTAGTTTTGTTTCTATGATCTCCTTCTTTAACCCTTTGTTCGTTTCTCCTGTTGTCAGGATTGTTGTTATCCCTTCTTTGAGCTACGGCTTCCGTAGTTGTTAATCCAATAATTGTAAAAACAATTATCGATGGGATGATGCTGAAATTTTTATTATGTGCTTTCATAGGTCTGAAATTTTAAATTGTTTCTATAAAAGCGGGCCCGTTGAACAATGAAATGCAAAACGTGTGCCAAAAAAAAGAGGTTATCAATTAAGATAACCTCTCGGTATTTTTTATCAATGATAGTCTTTATAATCCTTTGTTTTTGATCAACCATTCAGCTATCTGAACTGCATTTAAAGCAGCACCCTTCTTGATCTGATCACCAACACACCAGAATGTAAG
>CAYUEI010000098.1:0-10337 GCA_964443445.1 uncultured Prolixibacteraceae bacterium
TATTTCTGCAATCATGACCAATAGCAACTTTAATAACATCAAGATTGGAGAAAGCCTCTTTCAGATAATTGGATAAACCCTGAGTAGCAGTGCCAACTGTATAAATATTCATACGATTGATACCTGCTCCCATAATACCCCGAAGTCCTCCGGTACCGAATTCAAGATTTTTATAAAAGGAATTTATTAAAAGAGTTTTGTCCTCGTTATCGAGCATAGCATTAACCTGCGATCTCGTTTCTTCATCAAATGAGTCACTTAACCATTTTCTTGCATTATTTTCAACAATAGCAAGCAAATCCTTATCTGTCATAACTAACTAAATTATATTAGAAAGGCATTCTTTCAGACTATCCCTCCAGTTTGGAATTCCAATACCAAAAGAACTGCGAATTTTTGAAGTATCTAAAACAGAATACTGAGGTCTTTTTGCCTTTGTCGGATATCTGTCCGATTTAACAGGTAAAACCTTGCATGTAGTTATTCCTGCAAAATTTACAATTTCCTGTGCAAATTCGTACCACGAACATGATCCCTGGTTAGTATAATGATAAATACCAGGCAAATAAGCCTTAGGATTCAAAATAGATTTAATAATAATATCGATGATGCAATTAGCAAGGTCTCTGGCATAAGTAGGTGAACCAATTTGATCATCAACTACTTCTATAGTAGCATTTTCCTTTGCCTTTGCGACAATAGAACGCATAAAGTTGTGACCATATTCTGAATAAAGCCATGAAGTTCTTAAAATCAAATAATTATCAAAGACAGTTTTTATTTTTTCTTCACCGTCAAGTTTTGATTGTCCGTATACAGACATTGGATTCGTTTCATCATCTTCTACGTAAGGACGTGATGTTTCACCATCAAATACATAATCAGTAGATATGTGAACAAGAAAAGCATCCTGCATTGCACATGCGGCAGCCAAAACCTGAGGAGCAAGTGAATTAACTTTTCTTGCCATTTTAGGATTATCTTCTGCCCCTTCAACATCTGTAAATGCCGCACAGTTAATAACTATTGCCGGTCTACTAGCCTCCATGAAAACAGAAACTGCATCAGGATTAGTTATATCCAGCATATCAACGTCTGTAAAAATGAATTCCAATCCGGGAAAATTTCTACAAAGCCTTCTCAGTTCATTCCCCAACTGCCCGTTAGCTCCTGTCACTAATATCTTACTGTTCATTTTTAAAGTATAAAATTATGTTCGCTCTTTGATAAAATTGGTAGTTCACCGTCTTTCTTAGACAAATGAATATCTTTTTCTTTTAATTTCCAATCAATATTTAATTCCGGATCATTAAATATTATTCCCCTCTCACTCTCCGGGTGATAAAAATCAGTGCATTTATACTGAAAAACAACTTCTTCTGATAAAACAACAAAGCCGTGGGCAAACCCCTCGGGTATCAAAAAAAGTTTTTTATTTTCATCTGTCAACTCAACTCCAAACCATTTACTATAAGTAGGTGACCCTTTTCTTAAGTCAACAGCAACATCATAAACAGAACCTTTTACTACCCTTACAAGCTTTGCTTGCGAATAGGGTGCAAGTTGATAATGTAATCCTCTCAATACCCCAAATATAGACTTAGATTCATTATCCTGAACAAAGTTGTAATTTAATCCGTAATCTTCAAATACTTTTTTATTAAATGATTCAAAAAAATATCCTCTGCTATCTCCAAAAACCCTCGGCTCAATAATTAAAAGATCCTTTATCGGGGTATCAATTATTTTCATTTTACTTTTATCAAATTTAATAAATATTTTCCATATTGATTGTTTCTTAACGGATAAGCTAATTTTTCAACCTGATTTTTATCAATCCATCCCTTATTATAAGCTATTTCTTCAAGGCAAGCTACTTTTAAACCCTGCCTCTGCTCAATAGTTGCTATAAAATTAGATGCCTGCATCAAACTTTCATGTGTTCCTGTATCAAGCCAGGCCATTCCCCTTCCCATTAATTCAACTTTCAACCTCTTTTCATTAAGATATAAACGATTAAGATCAGTTATCTCAAGCTCTCCTCTTGCTGAAGGCTTCAAATTCTTAGCTTTTTCAACTACATCATTAGAATAAAAATATAATCCGGTAACTGCAAAGCTTGATTTAGGCTCATCAGGTTTTTCTTCAATACTCAATACTCTCCCGTCTTCTGCAAACTCAACCACTCCATATCTTTCCGGATCATTCACATAATATCCAAAAACAACTGCACCGTCTTTATTCTGAGCTGCTTTGGCAAGTTGTCCTGAAAAACCATATCCATAAAAAATATTATCTCCCAACACCAGACACACTTCATCATCACCTATAAATTCTTCACCTATAATGAAAGCCTGAGCTAATCCGTCAGGACTAGGCTGTATTGCATATTTGATGTCGATTCCTAATTGTGATCCATCGAAGAATAAATCCTGATAGAGATGAATATCCTTTGGAGTTGAAATTATAAGTATTTCTCTGATACCTGCCAGCATTAAAACCGATAAAGGATAATAAATCATCGGTTTATCATAAATTGGTATTATCTGTTTGGAAATACTTTGAGTTAACGGATATAAACGGGTCCCTGCACCACCTGCAAGTATTATTCCTTTCATTTTTTTAAAATTTATTGCGGCATTAAAATAAGAAATTGTTTTAACTTATAGATGCCATTATCATTCTTTTTATGTAAAAATTTAAAGTGGCAAATATAAATCAGGTTTTGCTAACTTTTGCCTATCCTGAATTTTATTAATCAAATTAATATGCCGTTTTATCAATTTTCCATTTACCATCTCTCCTTTTAAAACCTTTATTTAAAACAAAAACCACAATATTTTGACAAAATGAATTTTTAATGAATTTCATTACTATTTTCGTGAAAAATTAAAAGAAAAAGTAATTGATTTAAAGTAATTTTATAATGAGAAAATGGCGTATTGAGGACTCAGCTGAGTTATTTAACATTAACGGTTGGGGCGTTAATTATTTTTCAATCAATGAAAATGGTGATGTAATTGTAACCCCGAAGAAAGATTGTGTCTCTGTACCTTTAAAAGAATTAATTGACGAATTGTCATTAAGGGATGTTACTACTCCTTTACTTATCAGATTTCCGGATATATTAGATAATCAGATTGATATAATTTCATCATGTTTCAATTCTGCAGCTGTAGAATATGGTTATAAAGGCCAGAACCATATCATTTATCCGATCAAGGTCAACCAAATGCGCCCTGTTGTTGAAGAAATTGTCAGTCACGGTAAAAAATACAATATTGGTCTTGAAGCTGGCTCTAAGCCTGAGCTTCATGCTATTATTGCCATCAACACTGATCCGGAATCTCTTATTATTTGCAATGGTTACAAAGACGAAGATTATATAGAACTAGCCCTGCTTGCTCAAAAAATGGGAAAGAGAATCTTTATTGTTGTCGAAAAATTAAATGAACTTAAATTAATCACGTCAATTAGCAAAAGATTAAAAATCAGACCAAATATTGGCATAAGAATTAAACTTGCCAGCTCAGGCTCAGGCAAATGGGAAAGCTCAGGAGGAGATGTAAGTAAGTTTGGTCTTTCTTCAAGTGAACTGCTCGAAGCAGTCGATTTTCTTGAAAAAAACAAACTTGAAGATTGCTTTAAATTTATCCACTTCCATATCGGAAGCCAGATTACTAAAATCAGAAGGATAAAAAACGCTCTCAGAGAAGCTTCACAATACTATGTTGAACTTTGTAAGTTAGGCTTCAATATTGAATTTGTTGATATTGGAGGTGGTCTTGGTGTTGATTATGACGGTACAAGGTCTTCAAACAGCGAAAGCAGTACTAATTACACAGTTCAGGAATATGTAAACGACTCTGTTAGTACTTTCGTTGATGTCAGTGAAAAAAATAATTTACCTCATCCAAACATCATTACTGAGTCGGGCAGATCGCTTACCGCACACCATTCAGTGCTTGTATTTGAAGTTCTAGAAACTGCTACCCTTCCGGAATGGGATGATGAAGAAGATGTTGTCAATGAAAACGATCATGAATTGGTAAGAGACATGTATAAAATATACGAAAATCTTAACCAGTCAGGCATGCTCGAAAGCTGGCATGATGCCCAGCAAATAAGGGAAGAAGTTCTTGACCGCTTCAGTCTTAATCTTATTGATCTCAAAACAAGAGCTATTGTTGAAAGATTGTTCTGGAGTATTGCCCGTGAAATTTACAATCTGGCTGCCGAAACCAAACATATTCCATTTGAATTGAAACAGCTGCCAAAGATGCTGGCTGAAAAGTATTTCTGTAACTTTTCTTTATTCCAGTCATTACCCGATTCCTGGGCTATTGACCAGATTTTTCCTATTATACCAATTCACCGACTTGATGAAAAACCAACCAGGAACGCAACTTTGCAGGATATAACCTGCGATTCTGATGGTAAAATAGATAACTTCATTGCAACTTCAAATATTTCATATTATCTGCCTTTGCATAGACTAAAAAGCACTGAACCTTACTATATAGGAGTATTTCTTGTTGGTGCTTATCAGGAAATTCTTGGCGATTTGCACAATTTATTTGGCGATACAAATGCAGTCCACGTTTCTGTTTCTGAAAAATCTTATCATATCGATCAGATAATTGATGGTGAAACTGTTGCCGAAGTACTTGACTACGTACAGTATAATCCTAAAAAATTAGTCAGAACTGTCGAAACATGGGTCACAAGCTCTGTTAAACAAGGTAAAATCTCTGCTCAGGAAGGAAAAGAATTCCTTTCAAATTACAGATCAGGATTATATGGGTATACTTATCTTGAATAAAGCAAGATTCTTACTCACCAAAAACCTTAATTTAGATATGGTAGATTAACTTTGTAAATTATTAATTTGTAAATTCTTGACTTTATCGTAAACTATATTTAAATTTCATACGTTATTAGAAGAGATTTCATTAAGTTAACCCCTGAAATATGAAAATAATTATACTAATTCTTGAAATAATAGTGGCGACTTTGTTTATTATTGCTGCTATTTTAAAATTAACGAATTCGTTTAAACTTAAACAGGAATATTCTGATGAAGGAATATTTGCTTCCGTAAAACATTTAAGATTAGTGTCTTTTATAGAGATTATTGCTTCGTTTTTGCTTGTACTTCCTTCTTTACTTGGACAATTCAAAGTGTTAACAGTAATTGGCTCTTTAACTTTAATTTTCATAATGGTGGGTGCACCAATATTTCATATAAAAGCAGGTGAACAGAAGGAAGCTGCATTCACTTCAATTTTATTATTTATTCTTGTTTTTATCACTTTTTATCAATTCTTCGGATAGAATATCAGGAATTTAATAGTTTTTCTTTTCTGGAATTATACTCTTCCTCTGTAATCGCTCCTTTTTTCATTAATTCATACAGCCTTTCAAGTTCATCGCTTACATTTGACTTCCCCTGATTCGTATCAACCATTGCCCTTGCCATCTGCTCTGCCTGACGCTTAATAATAGAATTTTTATATTCTTCCTGCATCTGAGTAATTGTATCTTTTAATCTTTTAGGACTAGATACCATCCTGTATGTAGTAGCCCCTATTTCTGCTGCAGTCTGTATCTCAACATCTCCATATCCGAAAATTTTTCCCCATAACGTCTGGCGATAATTCATATTATTTATTTTATCTAAGGGACTTTCCTTTGATTTACTGGTAATTACCCCCTCTTCATCTATAACCCTAAGGTTGGTTACGACCCATATATTATTGTTCCTCTGAACAATCTTAAAAAGAAAATAAAGTATTACGACAACAGCCAATATTATAAATAAGGGGGTTACTGAAGAAAGCATAATCCCACCTACTACACCTACAGCAGTTATTAAAATAGGAATAACCATTGTAAACCAATGGGGATGCAATTCAAGCACTACTTCTTCGTCTGTCTTCAATTTTGTCTTCATATTCTTATTTTTTATTTTATCACGACAAATTTAATAAAATCAAATGACTGATTCCGAATTATAGTTTTTTTTAAAACACTGTAAAAAAAGCAAATATTTTTTTAGATTAGCCATCCTTAAATTTTAAACCATGGTTTTTAGCAGTATAGTTTTTCTTTTATACTTTTTACCTGCTTTTTTAATAACTTATTACATTGTCGACAAGAAATATAAGAACATTGTAATTCTTCTCTTCAGCATTTTATTTTACAGCTGGGGGGCACCACGTTTTATCTTTGTTATTCTTGGCACAACTTTCATCGATTTCCACCTGGTTAAATTAATGTCAAACACTAAAAAGGAAATCCACAGAAAACTAATGCTTGCCCTCTCTGTTTCAATAAATCTGGGATTACTCTTCTACTTTAAATATTCCAATTTCTTTGTTGAAAATGTAAATGCCATCCTTTCTGTCGTTGGCTTTAATCAAATTCAATGGACTAAGCTGATCCTGCCTATCGGAATTTCGTTCTATACTTTTGAAACCATAACATACGTAGTTGATGTTTATAGAAGAGTACACAAACCCCTTCATAACTTCTGGGATTATCAGCTGTATATTATTCTTTTTCCAAAGCTTATTGCCGGTCCTATAATCAGATATCACGACCTTGCTGATCAGATTACTGACCGCTCTCAAAATGAATCCTACGAAAACAGACTTACCGGTTTTTATAGATTTATTATCGGACTATCAAAAAAAGTATTGATTGCCAACCACATGGGACAGCAAGCTGACTTGATTTTCTCAATGAATTATGCAGGTCTGGATTCAGGCACAGCCTGGATTGGCATTATTGCTTACACTTTCCAGATTTATTTCGACTTCTCCGGATATTCCGACATGGCTATCGGACTTGCAAAAATGATAGGTTTTAAGTTTCCTGAGAATTTTAACAATCCGTATATTTCACAGAGTATAACTGAATTCTGGCGAAGATGGCACATTTCCCTCGGTGCCTGGATGAGAAATTATCTATACATACCCTTGGGAGGAAACAGGGTTTCAAAATACAGGCTGTACTTTAACCTATGGCTCGTGTTTCTTGCATCAGGATTATGGCACGGCGCATCATGGAGCTTTGTTATCTGGGGCGCATATCATGGCATCTTCCTTGTTCTTGAAAGAAGTTTCTTCCTAAAAGTCCTTGAAAAGATCGGAAAATTCCCATCTACAATACTTACTTTTTTCATTGTTGTAATTGGATGGGTATTTTTCAGGGTTGATAAAGTAGGCGATGCTTTTACTTTCCTGAAAAGAATGTTTTCCTTCGATTTTAAAGGCCTACCCTCTCTCGGAGTTGAATTCTATACCTTCCTGTTTATTGCTGCCTTCTTTGCCTTCTTTACATACTCAAACAAAGGAAAATCAATTCAGGATAATATCTACTTTGATTCGTATCCTAAAAGAAGACATATTGCCGTTGCAGCAATAATACTAATGTTACTGATGCTATCAATCAGTTCAATAACATCGTTTGGATTTAATCCTTTCATCTATTTCCGGTTCTGATGTATGAATAAAGAAGAAAGAAATACAAGATTCAAAAAGCTGATTGGTAAAATAATCAGTTCAGTTAAACAATTCAGGTTCCTGCTCTTTGTCTTACTCATGTTTTTGCTTGTAACTCCTTTAATTCAAAGTAAAACCAATATTATAAATATAAACCCGCTTAAAGGTGCCATTGCCGAACCTGAAAATGCTAAGTTTACTTTAAAAGATTGGTTTTCCGGTGATTATCAACCAAAAAAGGAAGAATATTTAAATTATGCCTTTGGATTCAGAAGTATATTTGTCAGAATTAATAATCAGCTGGCCTTTAACCTTTTCAATCAGGCAAAAGCTAAGGGAGTCATTATTGGCAAAAGAAATTATCTGTATGAAGAAAATTATATCAAAGCTTATTACGGAACAGATTTTATTGGAAAGGACAGCATTGAAAACAGATTCAGAAAATTGAAATTAATCACTGATACACTTTCCAAACTTGATAAAAACCTTATAACAATCTTTGCAGCTGGTAAAGGTTCGTTTTATCCTGAATATTTCCCTGAAAAATACAAAACAGAAAAAGGTGAAACTAACATTGAATGGCACGTCAAACTTGCCAAAGAGTATGGCTTGAACTATATCGATTTTAACAGCTATTTCCTTGAGAAAAAAAACACTTCCAAATATCCTCTATATCCAGAATATGGCATTCACTGGAGTAAATACGGAACTTGCCTTGCTGCTGACTCAATTATCCATTACATAGAAAACATCAGGAATATTAACATGCCTGAACTTGAATGGGATAATATTAAAATGGATAAAGCGTCGGGTGTTGATTATGATGTAGCAGATGGTATGAATTTACTGTTCCGCCTAAAGGGTCAAAAATTAGCCTATCCTGAATTATACTGGAAGTCTGATTCTGCTAATGTTAAACCTTCTGTACTTGTTATTTCCGACAGCTTTTACTGGGAAATGTTCAATTTAGGTATTTCCAATGCCTTTTCTGAAAGCCATTTCTGGTTTTATAACAAGCAGATATATCCCGACAGCTATGAACAACCCCTGAATACTGACCAGGTCGACTTAATGAAAGAAATTGAAAATCACGATGTAATTATCATTTTAGGAACTGAAGCAACAATGCCGGGATACGGATGGGGATTTATTGAAAATTGTTACAGCCTGTATCACCAATGATCTTTTCTTTTATGTAACTATTTTATAGCATGGTAAAACAATTATACAGCAGTTCTTTTTGGGAATGTAATCGACCAATAAAAAGCGTCCAGAGTTGTTAAATTAAAATAAAACTAATACAAAAACCCAAACAACCAAAGAGGAATGGTATTCATATACCCTGTTTCAATATTATCTTGTACAACATAACTTTTTTCAATGCCTATGATTTGTTTTTTTGTTTTAGATGCACCACCCACTTCAAAAGTAAACTGTCCGTCAACCAGGAAATCTCCAGCCTGAGGAAGGGAAACTCTATGTTTGCAATTCAACTGGTTAACAAAAAATGTTTCACGTACATTCCCTATCTCTGGTTCACGGTTTACCGATAAAGCCCACATCAGTGAAGGATTGTTTAAATATAGCATCACGGGTTTAGTAAGATATCCTGTAGGGAGACTCTCTTGTTTCAACATAATCAGTAAATCAGCCCTTTCCAACAAACTTATCATTCGCAGCAATATATCTCTGGCAATACCTGTTTTACGGCTTAACTCCGAAATGTTGGGCTTAAACGGAACACTGTCGGCTATAAGGAAAAGTACCTTTTGGACGGATAATATACTTTGATAGGTAAATGATTCGATTGCCTGAAAATCGGATTCAATAATAGTATTGACCGTTGCGACCAATTTCTCGTGAAACATCAACTTATCGTCGAAATAATAAGGATAAGCTCCATATTTTAGATATTCACGAAACAGGGGAATGGGTCGAAACGCCTTATTTACAAGTGAAGCTAACGAAATATGATCTTCGATTAATTTTTCAAATAATACTGGTTCAAAGTAATGACCAGTTCTGAAAAGTACAAACTCCCTGAAAGATAGATTCTGCAGGTGAAAAACTGCAGCTCTACGGCTTAAATCTGCCCCGGCTTTTTGTAATTGCAAAGCCGATGAGCCTGAGAAAACAATTTTCAATGAGGGATAATCATCATAAATACTTTTAATTTCCAATGCCCAATCAGGATATTTATGTACTTCATCGAGAAAGAGATGTGTTCCGCCATTCTTGTAGAACTGATTAGCAAGATTGTATAAAGAGTACCCAAAAAGCAACAAGCGATCGAGCGATATATATAGTGCAGTGTTACCAGTGCCGTAATTTTGTTTGATGTATTGCAGCATCATCGTGGTTTTGCCCGTACCACGAGCACCCAAAATACCTATCAACCGCTGGTTCCAGTCAATTTTTTCAAAAAGGTATCTTTTTACTTCTGTTGATACTGATTGAATAAGACGATTAGAAGTCTCAACTAATAAATTCATATATTTGTAGTTATAATACTACAAATATAAATATTTTTTGTTGTTTATATAATACAATAATGTGTATTTTGTGTTGTTAAAAAACAACATTTAATATTTCCTGATTAAGAATTTAAGTTAATCAAATACCTTCTTTTAAAGATCAAAATTTTCTGTTTGATAAAGGTCTTGCTATCCATTATCAAACAGAAAATTAAAAATTAATAAATCAAGACTAAGAATAATCAGAAATCGATTTTGATAGTGTAACTAACATCAACATTTTTACCCCTCTGCATTCCCGGTTTCCATTTAGGAAAATTATTTACAAGGCGAAGAGCTTCTTTATCAAGCGAAGGGT